>JAQVEU010000120.1 GCA_028697565.1 Candidatus Ratteibacteria bacterium | reverse complement strand
TCCTATCCGCAGTTATCATCCTGACGAATATTTTATTATCAAGTGTCTACAAGAAATAAGTCCACAAAAGATATTTACATGGACTCAGTTTTCAATAGGTGGTGCCTATCTTTATCTGTATGGCTTCCTGTTGTTTTTCCTTGCACTTACAGGTTTTATCCATCTAAGCAGGGATATTACATATTATTTTTTTAATCCAGGAGAGATTGCGAAGTTTTATATCACTGGCAGGGTCTTATGTCTTATCTATGGAATCGGGATAGTGGTACTTACCTATATAATAACAAAAAAAATCTCAAAAAATAAAATTGCCGCCTTCTTCTCCAGTATTCTGTTAATCTTCTCCCCACTATTTCTTATGAATGCGCACTATATGTATGTTGATATCCCTGGAATATTCTGGATAATGCTTGCAATCTATCTCGCTGTGAGACATCTAAATGGAGAGAAGACCAACCCAATTTTTATGGGGCTGGCTGCTGGGATGGCAGCAGGAAACAAGATTACTTTTCTGCTTGCATTTTTCATACCCTTTGCAACCTTTTTGATGGATGGTAAAGGACTGAGAGAAAAAACAAAAAATATAGGATATTCCTTTTTATCATTTATTGGAATATTTATAATTGCACATCCATACATTTTTACTTCCTTTTACCAGATGTTTTTTGGAAAGGGACAAAATGCAACACGGATTTCTTTTTCTCCTGACTTTTATATCACTTCTTTAAGATATGGGATGGGAACACCACTCCTATTATTTCTTATTCTTGGGACTATCTTTACCCTTTTGAAAAAATTTGATAAAGGCAGGATATTAGTTGTATTATGGCTCATCTTTTTCTTCCTAACAATGTCTTCTCTATCTCTTAAATTTGCACGATATATCCTTTCTCTATTACCTCCTTTCATTATAGTCGGATTAACTGGATGGTTTTCTTTTGAAAATCGGGTGGCTGTATTTATAAGGAAGGTGGTGTTAACGCTAATACTTGTTTTTACTTTTGTATACGGAATGGCATTTGATATGTTATTTATAAAGGAGAATATAAGAACAGAGGCAGGAATCTGGATTAAGGAAAGTATTCCTGTTGGAAGCAGTATAGGTGTAACTGAGGTTCCCTGGCAGTTTCAGATGCCACCGTTTGATTACTATATATACAGAGTGGAAGTAGTTGGCTATAACATTGAAGAACTTAAAAAAATACAACCGGAGTATTTCATTTTGTCTTCATTTCAGGCACCAATACCACCCTATCCCCTGAAATTACAGGAGGAAAGGACTAATTTTTATAAGGCATTTATAGATACAGGCATATATATAGAAGAAAAAAGGTTTGAAAGAACTCCATCCTTTGCAGGTATAACATTTAAGGCAAGACAATTACCAGAAGACCTGATATATCTTAATCCCACTATTGTGATATTTAAAAAAACAGGGAATACCCATCACCCTGCCTCTACCACAATGGGAGAGGATAAAGAAATTCACCCAACCTTCCCTTAAAAAGGGAAGGAGAAATCCCCCTTTTATAAAGCGGGGTTAGAGGGGATTTAATTCCTCCCCATACGAGGAGGGAGGATATAGGTGGGGGTGGAATTCCCTTCAATTCCTCCCCATATGAGGGGGGAGGATATAGGTGGGGGTGGTTAGAGGGGATTTTTAAGTTTAGTGTTTTGGATTTAGAGTTTAATATAAGAGTAGCGAGTAGAGAGTAGCAAGTAGCGAGAATAAATATCCTTACTTTTAAGTTTAGTGTTTTGGATTTAGAGTTTATTTATAGGTGGGGGTGGAGAGTATAGGAAAAGTTCTCACCCTCCCCTTTATCCCCTCCCCTCATAGGGAGGGGCAACAGGAGAACAAAGGGAGAGGTAAAGAAATCCATCCCAACTTTCCTTTAAAAAGGGGGATAAAGCGGATTTTTTTAGGGATAGTTTCCACAAGGGGCGAGGATAAAGAGGGAAACAGTAAGGAGATAAGATAAACGAATGAATGAGACATTTGACTATTATTTACCAGAAGAATTGATAGCACAGCATCCTTTAAAAGAGAGAGATAAGGCACGGCTGATGGTTATTGATAGAAAAAAGAAAGAGATTAGAGAGGATATATTTAGTGAAGTTAAAAAATATTTTAAGAAAGGAGATACCCTGGTACTTAATAACTCAAGGGTAATACCAGCACGGTTAAGAGGCACCAAAAAGACCGGTGGAAAGGTAGAGATTTTTCTTTTAAAAAAGATGGAAGAATGTAGGTGGGAGGTGCTTCTCAGGGGAAACATAAAGCAGGGACAGGAATGCAGGATAACAAAGGATGGCAGGTCAATATCTGTAAATGTCTTAAAAAAAACAGAAAAAGGAAGTTATATAGCAGAGTTTTCTACAAACGATGAAACAGAGATTCTTTATTTTGGAGAGACACCTCTACCACCCTACATTAAAAGACAGGTAGAAAAGGAAGATAGGGCATCTTACCAGACGGTTTATGCCAAAAAAGATGGGTCTGTGGCTGCTCCCACAGCAGGGCTACACTTTACAAATGAAATGCTTAAAGAAATGGAAGAGGCAGGAATAAATGTTGTATATGTAACACTTCATATCGGATGGGCATCTTTTAAGTTATTAAAAAAGGAACAGGCAGTTGAAGAAGAGTATATAGAGGTATCTCCTGAAACAGCAGATATAATAAACAGAACAAAAAGGGACAGTGGCAAGGTAATCGCAGTAGGCACAAGCACAGTAAGAACGCTTGAAAGTTCAGTAGACAGGGGCAAAATTGTCCCTGTATGTAGATATACAAACCTATTTATAAAAGGGAACTTTAGATTTAAGATTGTAGATGCCCTTATTACCAATTTTCACCTGCCGGGTTCAACCCATCTATACCTTGTGTGTGCCTTCGCAGAAACAGAGATGATAGAGAAGGCATATAAAAAGGCAGTAGAGAAAAGGTACAGGTTTTATTCTTACGGTGATGCTATGCTTATTATTTAACATTATAGGAAGGGAAAAAGAGATGTTTAAGATAATTAAAAAAGACCGAGAGACCAAGGCAAGGGTAGGGGAACTACTAACACCCCATGGCGTTGTCAGAACACCCTGTTTTATGCCTGTTGCTACCCTTGGAACAGTAAAGACACTTTCCTCTGAGGACTTGCTTGAAATAGGTGTGGAGATGCTTATTTCCAATGCATATCATCTATATTTAAAACCTGGTGTAGAGATAATACAAAAGGCGGGCTCCTTGCACAACTTTATGAACTGGCAGAGACCAATTGTTACGGATAGCGGTGGATTTCAGATATTCAGTTTAGAGAATGTTAAGGTTGAAGATGAGGGCGTATATTTCCGTTCAAAGTTAGATGGCTCTTTACATTTTATAACTCCAGAAAGGTCTATAGATATACAGAACAGAATAGGTGCGGATATTATAATGGCTTTTGATTACTGCCCAAAAGAGTGGAACAACTATGAGGAAGTTAAAAGAAGTGTGGATATTACGGTAAGGTGGGCAAAAAGATGCATCTCTTTCTTTGATAATAAAATTTCTCACCAACAACTCTTTGGTATCCTTCAGGGTGGGGTATATCCTGAACTAAGGAAGCAATGTACTGAAGAAATGGGAAATATGGACTTTGCTGGATTTGGGATAGGGGGCCTAAGTATAGGAGAACCATTTGAAAAAGCCATTGAGACAGTTAATTCTACAATTAAAGACATACCTGAACAAAAGATAAGGTACTTTATGGGACTGGGTATGCCTTTACAGATTCTTGAAATGGTTGAGATGGGTATTGACCTCTTTGACTGTGGAATGCCAACACACATAGCAAGGACCGGCTCCACGCTTACTTCTAAGGGTAAAATAAATATCAAGGCAGGTAAATATAAAGATGATTTTTCTCCTCTTGACGAGGAG
>JAQVEU010000119.1 GCA_028697565.1 Candidatus Ratteibacteria bacterium | reverse complement strand
GATTGGGTACCATCTGGATGGGTACCTATTGAAGTGGAAAAAGATAAAATAAAAGTTTGGGGAAGAGATTACTATATTGATAAAGGCGGTCTAATAAACCAGATAGAAAGTCAGAGCCATGTTTTGTTTTCTGCTCCTGTCAAGATAAAGTACATAATAAATGGGATAGAGAATGAAATATCAATATCAGAGCCAAAATATATTTTGAAAGATAAAGGGAGAGTGGAGTTTGAACAAAAAGGTGAAACTTCTCATTTTAAATTATCTACAAACCAGAAGATAGAATTTGATGGATTTGATATTGTAGAATTAAAAATTTTACCGAAGAATAAATTTAAAATAGATAAATTATATATGCAAGTTAATCTAACTGATGAAATGAAATATCTTAATTTTTATGGTCCATTTGGTAAAATTGAAGAAATGGATATAAGAGAAGGAACGACGGGTTTACAAATAAGCAATGATAGAGTTGGCCTACAGTGGTTTACGGAGAGTTATAAGGGGTGGATGATAAACTCACAAAAGCCAAGAATTACTATAAAAAAAGCAGATAAAGGATGGGAAGTTAGCTTTCTATTTGTAAATGAACCCACAGAAATAGAAAGCCCAATGGAAATTAGATTTGCTTTTCAATCAATGCCTGTTAAACCATACTTTAAAAATTGGAGAGATATAAGACCACAAGGGTGGGGATTTGTTGGTCCGCCTGTAAATTTAGTTATGACAGGTGAAGGACAAATATGGACAACTACTTCTACCTGCCCATATCCAAGAAACTGGCAGGTTTTAGATGAGATGGTTAAGTATGTCAGACAATTTAATCAAAAGGTTTATCCATATCTTAATCCATTTTCTATTGGTTTATATCAGTCAGTAAAAAAAGAAGCCCCATTTATGTTGCATCATCAATGGAAAAAGGAATACGATATAGAACAGCAAAATGCTCCAAAAATAGAAGAATATTTTTATTATGCTGCTGATTGGAACATAAAACCGCCATTTATACAGGAAAGTGGAAGATGGAAAGATGAAAGGGCGTGTTGTTCACCAAGTAGTTCATTTGTGGATTATTTTGAATATGGAGTTTATGATATTTTAACAAAGACCGACCTTGATGGCTTTTATTTTGATTTAGCGGCTCCCAAAATAAATTATGATGAAGAAAAGGGGTTTTCATATTATACAAAAGATGGTGTTTTAGAAGGGACAGACGAGATATTTGCAGCAAGAAACCATTTTAAAAGAATTTATTATCTTTTTGATAAGTATAGAGGTCCTGATAGAAAACCATATACATTAGGACATAGTAGTCCTGAATCTCCATATGCTTCATTTTTTGATTGTTGTTTCTGTGGAGAAATGATAAAGCCCAAAAAACCATACGACTGGACACATACATATCTACAAGAACGAATTGAATGTCGTCCAATTGCTCCGCCACCAACTGGTGAAATTAATTATGAACTTTATCCATACAGGGCATTATTCAGCCCTTTTTATAATATGCCCATATTTTATCTCCCCCAGTATGGATATGTAAAAGAACTTGGTAGAATGCCAGAACTTTCAAGAGAAACACTCTCAATTACTTTTCTTCACAATACAATATTATGGCCTGCATATATATATAGTTCCACAGTATATGATTTTTGGAGGAAAGTAGAAATTCCATTTGGTATGGGAGATACAATTTTTTACCCTTACTGGGAAAATGGGACTAAAACAAACTATGAGTTTATAAAAGCAAGCTATTGGAAAAAAGAAAATAGAGATGATTATTTGGTTGCAGTAGCAAACTGGTCAGATGAAAATGTAGTAGCAAGTATTAAACTTTCCGAACAATTATCTAAATTTGAAAGTTGTATGGATATGGAAAGTGGGGAGAAAATAAAGATAGAAAATGGATTGGAGATAGAAATACAAAAACATAATTTACGTGTTTTTAGATTCTGTGCTTCTGAATAATTAGTTTCACTCTATAGATATTATATAGATATATTATCAGTGAAATACTACTGTACAATGGCGTATCCTGTTAAATAAAAAAGGGGGGAGATGAAGGCAGCAATTACTGATGGTAAAGGAAATGTCTGGTTAGAGGAGGTGCCTGTTCCTGAGGTGGGTCCCTATCACTGTCTATGTAATGTTCTTGCCTGTGCCACCTGCACAGGGACAGACATCAAGATAATGTATGGCAAACTTCCATGGAAGGAAAACTACCCTGCTGTTCTGGGACATGAGAGTGTAGGAAAGGTCATAAAGACAGGGGAGAAAGTAAGATATGTAAAAGAGGGGGATATAATTCTCAGGCCTACAGCAGTGTACCCAGGAGAAAAGATAGATGGCTATTATTCTATATGGGGTGGATTTGCTGAGTATGGGCTGGTAATGGATACAGAGGCATTTCTTGAGGACCATCCAGGTGAAGAGACCGGGTATGGAAAATTCCAGATGAAAGTTCCTTCAACGATAGAGCCTGCAGATGCCATTATGCTTATCACCCTTAAAGAGACCGCTGGATATGTAGCAGATATGGGAATAACACTTAATGATAGTGTGGTGGTACTTGGTGCAGGACCTGTAGCAATGTCCATAACACTTTTTTGTAAACTGCGCGGTGCATTTCCTGTAATAGTAGTTGCCAGAAGGGATGATCCACTTGAGAATATAAAGAGGTTTGGAGCAAACTATATAATAAACAACACAAAAGAGGATATGCAAAAGAAGGTTATGGACATAACAGGAGGTAAGGGTGTAAAATATATTATTGATACAGCAGGAGATGAAAAACTTTTTCAGGATGCTTTCAAGATACTCGCAAGGGATGGGAAGATTGCGCCATATGCTGTGTTTCCTGAGGAGGTGTTTAAAAGGGTGGATGGGACAAAGATACTTAATGCACAGACAGGGGAAGTGCCTGCCCATAACTATCTGCTTGACCTGGTCCGTTTCGGCATAGTGGACCTGAAAGAGTTTTATTCACATAAACTGCCATTTTCAGAGATTAAAAACGGGTTTGAGATGCTCAAAAATAAAGAGGCATTCAAGGTTGTATTTGAAATGGGGGTATGAGATGAAGACGAAGGCAGTAGTATTTCCGGATGCAGAGAAGTTTGAGATGGTGGACCTAACGTTGGATGAGATGGGTCCTGGGGATATATGTGTACGTACAGTTGTAACAGCAATCTCTCCAGGGACCGAAAGGTGGATACTGAAAGGGAAACATATAGGGACAAAGTTTCCCTGTGTGCCAGGTTATCACAGGATAGGGATAGTGGAGGGGTGTGGTAAGGATGTAAAACTTTTCAGGCCTGGTGATATTGTCTATGGAAGTGACAACAGGTGGAAGGAAGACATCTACTCTATGTGGGGTGCACACTGTGGCTATTCTGTAAGTGGTGTTGCTGGATATAGGTTTCTCTCTTCTGTAATGCCTGACACATATGAGCTTGAGACCACTGTCTTTACTACGGTTTCTGCGGTTGCCTACAGGGGTATAAGTGCTCTGGATGTGCAAAAAGGAGACAAACTGCTTATCATAGGTGCAGGGTTTATCGGACTTTGTGCTGCACAACTTGCCGGGATAAGGCAGGCATCACCTGTATTTATGGAGGCAGACCCTGAAAGGATAAAGTTTGCCAAAGGGTTAGGGTTTCCTGCATTCAGTCCTGAAGAGATTGAGCAAAAGATAAAGGCACTCGCACCTGAAGGTGTTGATATTATCTATGATACTGCGGGTGTCCCTTCAGCAATAGATAAGGCAGTATGCCTTGCAAAGCAATGGGGGAAACTTCTTCTTCAGGCACAATACTTTGACAAAGAACACAGAGCAATAGACCTTGACCAGATAAAGATAAAAGAGATGACAGTCAGGACTACCTGTGGGACATCAGATGATGATATAGATGCGACATTTGCAGAGATAAAGAAGAGACGG
>JAQVEU010000118.1 GCA_028697565.1 Candidatus Ratteibacteria bacterium | reverse complement strand
GCTTATCTGAAAGGTTTATAAAAGTATAAATAGTAAGGACTGTCAAGAAAATAAAAAGTGTCTCTGTAAGTAAAAAACCGTTGTAGAAAATGAAAAAAGGATATATAACTGCTACAATACCTGACCACAGGGCAACCCTTTCAGAGAAAAGTTTTTTTGCTGTAAGATAGATGAAGCAGACCGTCAGGGAAGAGATTAAACACTGAAAAACACGTATGCTTACCAGATTAAACCTCAAAAAGTAAAAAATACTTAACAAAAAAGTATAAAGTGGTGGCCTAAATCCTTTCAGCGATTCACCTACAAAAAACCCTCTTCCTGAAAGAAAGTTTTGGACTACCTTGTAATACTCAAACTCATCATCAAAATAAAATGTATTCTTCAATGTAAGAATAAAGGCAACCCTTATTAAGAAAGATGTTACAAATAAAATTAGTATCTTTTTTCTCTGAGTGACTTCCATATTTTTATCCTGAATATAAGAAGGTTGTTATGTCCATATATTCCTGTTCGTAAAAGGGTAAAGGTAGTATTTTCTACCTTTTTACCTCTCGGTGGAGTTATAAAGGCAGCTTTATAGTTGGCCTCCTTTACCTTATCTATTATTCTTTCATCAAAGTCACCATAAGGATAGCAGAAATACGGCACATCTTTACCTGTCTTCTCTTCTATTATTTTCTTTGAGATAGATACCTCTTCCCATAATCTTTTGTCATCAAGAAGGAGAAGGTGTGGATGAGAAAGTGAGTGTGAGCCAAATAGAATGCCTTCTTCTGATAACGTTTTTACCTCTTCCCAGTTCAAAAAACGGTCTTTTTCTTTATCTTTATATCTACTGAATATCCTATCCGTTCCTATATAATCTACAGTCAAAAAAATGAGAGGTTTTATGTTGAATTTTTTAAGGATAGGTATCGCATACCAGAGGTTATCAGCATATCCGTCATCAAATGTTATAAGAAATTTATCATGATTTATTGTATCTTTATAAGACAATTCTGGCTTAAAACCTTTTTTCAAAAGATATTCAACCTGCCTTTCAAAACTCTCAGGAGAGACACTTAGTGCATCATCCTTATAATATGGATTAACCCTATGGTATGCTAATATCATTATATTTCCGCTCCCATATCGGAATTACCCTGGCCAGTAGCAATTTTCCAGTCAAGTTCATCCCACCAGTCGCCCCATACATCCACAGTATTATCCAGTGTAAGAATAAATCCAATACGAAGAACTAATGCAATGAGAAAAATGAGAACTAACTTTTTAGTTAATGCTTTCTTTTCCATATTAAAATTACCGGGTTGGGATGACACCAATCATAAGGTATTTTTTCCGGATGTTTAAATTTTATACCCAAAAAGGATGGCTCCCTTTCAAAGTCATTAAAAATTGTATAATTAGAAAGAATGTCTTTTATTGTTTCCATTCCCGACCCCCTTAACCACTGATATTCACTTACTACAAAGTATTCAGGTCTTTCCTTTTCTATCTCTGTTTTATCTGCTGTAATAATAAGATTATAGTCCAGAAATCTGAAGGGTGGTGTTCTCCATGGCGAAGGTGGTTCAAAAAGACCTATCTTTTCTTTACAAGGGATATTATTATTTATCCATTCACCTGCCTCTGTTCGTGTGTTTTCCATGCCAAATAGTTTAACATAAGAAAGGGTATAAAGTGCTGTATAAGATACAACTATCAGGAAAAATAATGCAAGAATTTTATTATATCTAAGACGGGTAAGAAATAAGCCAGTAGATACAATAAATAAAGGATATAAAAATATACTATAGTGGACCCATTCTGCTGTTGTAAATGCGAAATAGAAAAAGGCAGGCAGGATAATGGCCAAAAGCATAAGAGACAATTTATCAGGTTTATAAAACACACTACCAAGAAATCCTGCCAATAAGGTAGCCCACAATAATATTCCCAGACCGTATCTTAAAGTATTAAAAACAAATGTAGATAGAGCACTTAGGAATATATCTCTTTGCCAGTACACTTTGAGATATTGTAGTTCCTGCCAGAATTCTTTATGAGAGATAAGCACATAAGGATTTGTTATAAAAAATACACATAGAAAAATAATAAATGTAAGAAAAAAATGCTTTACCTTCCATTTAAGATTTTTACTATAAAAAATTATAAATACAACAACAGCCCAGTATATATATCCATAGGAAAGAAGTGTTCCAAAAGATAGCCCGGAAAATATAGAGGCGAAATATAGATGTTTTTCTTTTCCTCCTTTATAAAACTTGACCAACATATAGAGAGTGGATAAGAACCAGAGCATACCATAGGAGAATGGTTTAAGATAGTGGGACCATATAGCAAATCCAGCTGATGTCCCATAAAAGAAGGTTAAAAGATAAACTAATCTTTTGTTTTTAAATAGTTCTTTACATATTAAGAAAAATACTATAATGGAGATTAATGACCCGATGGCCCCAAAGACTCTACCCCAGATATACATCTTGCCCATCTCATCAGGATGTAAAAAATAAAATGACATATCAGAAGTTACGGTGAGTATTTTAAGTTTTGAAAGAATATATAAAGAAGCACCCATAGGATAAAGATATACACCACCATATTCATAAAAGTGGGGGTCAAAATTGCATTTTGCAGGATTGATTTTACTCAAAGCCAGAAGTCCCCTCTGTTCATCTGCTCCTGCTGAACGGATAAGATAACTTCTACAGGAATTTACCAATTCCTTAGATGTGGTGATGGTATCATTTACTTTAAGAATAATTTTTTCTTTCGGTTGATAGTTAGGACGATATTGCGTTCCATAGTAGTCTGTCATTTCCTTTATCTCTTGATGAGTAGTCAACATTACAGAGGAAAGTTTGTTAATTATTTCTGTTTCTGTGTTTTTGAAAACAAGGGAGGATATAGCACTATTAGGTACTCCCCAGTTTATGCCATAGAAATGGATAAACAAAAAGAATAAAAACAATATACCAACAAAAGTTTTTTCCCATTTCATAAAGTAATCCTGTATTTAAAGATATAAAAAACTGCCTTTACCCCATCCTTCCAGTTTATCTTTTTCCCTTTCCTTCTTGGGCTATAGGTAATAGGTATTTCTTTTATAGTGTATCCTTTTTTCAATATCTTACAGGTTATTTCTGGTTCAATTTCAAAACTATTTGTCTGTAGATTAAGTGAAAGTAATAGGTCCCTTTTACACATCTTATAGCATGTCTCCATATCAGTGATATGGCTTTTGAAAAGTATATTGGTGAGAAATGTAAGAATTTTATTTGCTATAAGGTTTATCAAGAAAACCGGCTGTTTTTTAATAAACCGTGAACCGTATACAATATCCAACTTTTTTTCTTCCATTACTTTTAACATTTTACACCACTCCATCGGGTTATATTCTAAATCAGCATCCTGTATTACAACAACATCTCCAGTTGTATATTTTAGCCCTTTCCTTATAGCAGAGCCCTTACCCTCATTCTTGTCTTTAAAAATGATTTTTACGCTATTATTTAGCACCTCTTTGTTTTTAATTTCTTGCAGTAATTCCCTTGTTCCATCAGAACTTCCATCATCCACAACAATAATCTCTTTTTCCACAGGAACATTTTGTACTCTTCTGATGACCTCAAGGATTGTATCCTTCTCATTATATACGGGTATGATTATTGATAATTTCAATATGGCTCTCCTTCTATGAATATCCTATACCAGAGCTCAAAGACCAGCAAGTTCCATAACCGTGCTGTGTGGTTTGCCGTACCTGATATATGCTGATAGACCATATTTTTTACCTCATCTGTATTGAAAAATTCTCTTTGGGTAAAAATATCAGAACATAAAAAAGAATAAAGATAGTCCTTTAACTCTTTTTTAAACCACTCACCTATAGGAAGGCCAAAACCCATCTTTTCTCTGTTAAGTATCTCGTCCGGTAGGAACCCTTTTAG
>JAQVEU010000117.1 GCA_028697565.1 Candidatus Ratteibacteria bacterium | reverse complement strand
ATCAGGAAATGTTGAGAGAAATATCTGTTTCATCTCATTATCAATACCTTCAAGTTTTTTTTGTTTTTCAGTAATTTTGATATAAGGCGCAAAGGAAATGAAAGAAAAAATAAGAAAAATAAGTACTAAAATAGAAGTTACAACAGGAAATTTTTTCTCCCTAGTATCTTTAACCGAAGAAAACATCCTTCTGAACATCTTGAAGGAAGAAAGGTAGTGAAATAGGTACTTTCTGTTCATACCAACTGGAAGGTCTATATACCGTACCCTTTCTTTTTCTATAGAAAGCCCCTGTTTTATATTCTGCTCTGCACATATAAACACAGGAATGTTCTTATTACTTAAAATCTCGTTTACGAGTGCCATACTTTCTGCAAGTGTGGACTGTTCAATAAAATAGGAATAAGAACCGGTAAGGACCCCATCCTCTGTAATATTAAGTACTAGATATCCACTATCCTCATAGATACCTATTTGCTTTTTTCCATTCGTATGCTGCCTTAAAAACTGATGGAACAAAAGTGTATCAGAAAAGAAAAAAGCTCTTGCCCTGTATTTTTTTGCCTCTTTATCCCAGAAGTTAAAAATCGTGGATGGTATAGCATATACATTAACAACTGTCTTGTTTTTGTCTGTATGGATAAAGTCAAAAGAAAACACAAAGTTATCAGGACTTTCCGGCAGTGTCTCTTCTATCTCTGAAGGAATAACCATCTGTATTTTTTTCTTGTTTCTAAATGGAAACTCTATCCTCCTGAATATAAGATGTGGCTTTGCCAAAATGATATTAAGAATATCAGGACGGTTTTTCTCTAAAAATGCCTCTGCCTCACCTATATCAAACTCTCCTTCCTCTACACCTTTTCCCTTAATTTGATAAATTACCTTTTTATCCTGTAGATAAAGGATAACTGTTTTCATCTTATATCCATCCTTATGGTCTTCATTTTCTTATCAGATTGCTTTATGTATGCCTTCAATTCTTTCTTATCACCTTCCTCGTTTTTTACACAACTGTATATCGTAAAATAACTGCTTTTAAATACAATAACAGGACGATTTTTTAGATATACCTCCTTATTTACTTCAAGCAAAAATCTCTCTTCAAGGGGTCTCCTTAACCTTTCTGCTGTAATTTTTTCAATATCCGCTACCGAAAAACCAAGTCCATTCAATACTTCCGGCTGGCAGGTATTCACATTAATTTTACCATCAGAAAAAGAAGTAATAAAGTTGAACAATCCCTTTTTCTCATCATTCCCGAAAACTATATCCTCTGTAAAACCGGCTACAAGGAGCATCTCCTCCGGGCTATAAATAGGCCTATTGGCAGGTAGATAGGAAAGGTCAGATGTTTTGTAGAAGAGGGACTCTGCCCCCTGGGGACGTGGCATATCATCCTCATCTATCCAGTCAAGGAGGGCATCCGCAAGGGTTTCTTTATAGCCCATAAGAGTAAAAAACATTTTATATATATCCATCAGGTGTGTATTGATCTCCCCCTTTTCAGGGCCAAAAATTTTATTAGGATTTATCTTTCCATTCTCATCTTCTATAACAATCTCTAACTCTTTACCATCTATTTCATAGTGTTTCTCTATATAGCCAGGGACTTCCGAGATTATATGTTTCTTCTGCGCTATATCAAGTAAAACCTTACCCATTTCAGTTCCCATCTCTGCTATATTTTCCATTTCAATATCCTCCTGCATGCCGGAGAAAAGTGTAATATACTGCTTCGCCTTACCGCTTAAAAATATCGCCAGCGCAGAGATTGCCGTAGCAAATATCAAAACAAAGATCAGTATAACTCCTTCATTGCTTTTCTGACTCATCCATCTCTCCATATATCCTTACAGGGAAGAAAAATTCCTCTCCCTCCCTTTGTATTTCAATACCTATTGCAACTACCTTCTCAGGTGTTTCTGTGTATTCACGCCACATACCATCTGAATAAAACAGGAATTTTATACTTTCACAGTTGCTAATAACAGGAAATGTAAAGGAATAACCATTGAGTAGATTTTCCTGTTTTCGTAAAAGTTTATCAAGTTCTTCAGGTGTCCACTCAACTGTATATGTTATATTCACAGGATATGGTAGGCCTTCTGTCATTGTAAGAAAGGTTATTGCCTTGCTATCAAACGACCTCTCTACTCCTTCTTCCCGTATCATACACTTTACTTCCCTGTTGAATCTATTAAAAAAACGAAACATTATTTCTGATGTATTCATATTCCTCTGAATTTTATTTATGGTATTGCTCACAGAGAAAAATGTTGCGTACATAACAACAAATAACAAAAAGACAAAAACTGTTGCAATTAATATCTCAATAAGCGTAAAGCCATTTTTCCTACTGATTTGCACTTTGTTCACCTTCTTCTGAGTATTTCAACAGTCCTGTCAGGGTTGAATATTCACTATTGTCTGTTCTTACTGTGAGTTTATATGGGGTGAAGACAACACCATATTCTGTATCTGTAATGGTAATATCAGTCAGTTCAATCTCCCACTGATATGCCTCAAAAGGTGGCGGGAAGACACCGTTTGTTTCTGTTTCTATATCCACAATTCCTGTTTTGAACTCTTCAATTTTGACCCTTGATAGGAGAAGAAGGTTTTTTTCATCATTTATAAGCTGTATATGCCTCGTTGCAAGAAGGCAGGTCCGCAGAGCGACTATTCCTGCTACCGCGAATATAGCAAGTCCTATCATAACCTCTAAAAGTGTAAAGCCCCGCCTATAAATTATAACCTTCTTCAAATCTTGCCTCTCCTTTTATTACCTCCGGGGATATAGTGTAAGGATTAAGAAATATTGTATAGATATCGCCACTATCCACATCTTCAACCAAGATGGTTCCGAATTCTTTTGAACCATCAGGGAAAAAGAGAATTGTTATTAAACCAGAAGATGCCTCTACTGAGGAGTTTTGTGCCTTAATGAAATCAAGCGGGAAGGTAACAGAGGAAGATGCCTCCTCTTTTTCTTCATTATTACTTATATCCTCTTCACTTTCCTGACTATTTTCTTCCATCTCCTTCTCTGTAATAAAAGAGCAGGAGTTAGTATCAATATCCACAGTGAATATAATTTTCTGCTTCTGTTCTATTGCATCTCTTGATATCTTCTCTATAAAGTCCACTAACTTTAATATCTTCTCATTTTCTTCCTCAGGAAGGATATTCTTCATAGAGGGAACAACAAGATAAAAAAAAAGTCCTATGATAAGAATAACAACAAGGAGTTCTACAAGGGTATATCCACCTCTAAATTTGTGAACTTGATATGTCAGCATCAGGCCCTTCGCCTCCCTCTCTTCCATCTCTGCCATAGGATATAATCTCAAAGTCCTCACCCTGACTTCCTGGAGAGAGATAAACAAAGTCATTTCCCCATGCATCTTTTGGAAGAATGTTCTTTTCAAGGTAGCCGCCTTCCCGCCACTTTGTGGGTGTCCTACCAGAGGTGGGTTTTTCAATAAGTGCCTTCAGCCCTTGCTCTGTATCAGGGTAAAAACCATTATCAAGATAGAAAAGCCGTAGCGCCTGCTCAAGATTTTTTATCTGTACCTGTGTTGCTGTGATCCGTGCCTCGTCAATCCTTCCAAAAAACCTTGGCATCACTATCATCGCAAGAATACTAAGTATAACAACAACTACCATTAACTCTATAAATGTAAATCCCTTCTTATCTCTATACCAGACCTGATTTTGCCGTTTAAAATAAGTCATTTCAGTCATCCTCCTTTTTAAAACTAGTGATTAGAACTCTCCTTTTTCTAACCACTAATCACTATTCACTGATTTTGTTCACTCTCTTTTCTTATTACCTGATGGACTGACTTATCTGGAAGATTGGAAGTAGCACTGCCAGAACCATCACTCCTACCACCGCTCCCATAAAAAGTATCATCATCGGTTCAATAAAATTAGCCAGTTTAACAGAACTCTG
>JAQVEU010000116.1 GCA_028697565.1 Candidatus Ratteibacteria bacterium | reverse complement strand
ATATACCTGGCTCCCTGCTGTAAAGACAGGGTTAAGGTGGGACGAGGGCTCTTGAAATATCATCCCTGCCCTGTTTCCTCTTATCCTCCTCAACGCTCCTTTACCCATTCTGAGTATGTCCTGTCCACAAAGAAAGACCTCGCCGCTCTTTACATACATATTCTCTAAAAGAAGTCCCATAATAGTTCTCGCTGTAATTGTTTTGCCACTGCCACTCTCGCCCACAAGTGATAGGGACTGGTTTTTATTGATGGAAAAGTTCACCTTACGGAGAATCTCAATAGAACCTCCGGATATATCCCTGAATCCAGTCACCAGTTCTTTTACCTCAAGTATCTTTTCCATATTTATTAAATTTCAGTAGAGTCCGCACTATACACCTTCATCCTCTCCCCATTCTCCCTTTTTTCCCTCTCCCTTTGAGGGGAGAGGGGTGCTTCTCCTATTCCTTCCTTTTGTAAAGGAAGGTTAGGATGGATTGCTTCTCCCTCTCCCTTTATTCTCCTGTTGCCCCTCCCTATGAGGGGAGGGGATAAAGGGGAGGGTGAAAACCTACCAATTCTTTATACCCGCTCTCTTTCCCTGCTCTTCACCCCCACCTATATCCTCCCCCCTCGTATGGGGAGGAATTGAAGGGGACTCCACCCCTCACCAAACCCCCTCTACCTCCCCCTTATCAAGGGGAGAACCTAAATCTCCCCTCACCCCTCTTTACGAAAGAGGGGAATTATTAAGAATCTTCCCTCGCCCCGCACAGGGCAAGACGGGTGGGGGGATGCTTTTACTATGTTGCCTTTGTGTCTCACATAACTGGAACTACTGATGACTCACCTATATTATTACCAGTTCTTCGGGTCTGTCACCTCCCTTATCCCATCTCCCAAAAAATTAAAGGCAAGCACTGTAAGGAAGATAAAAAGACCCGGTATAAGCATCCACGGTGCACCTGTAAGAATACGAAGATTACCCACAACAACAGAAAGCATATTTCCCCAACTGGGATATGGTTCCTGGATTCCCAGTCCTAACAAACTCAGTGCTGACTCCCCTAATATATAGTCAGGTATAGAAAGTGTAAGTGCTGTGATGGTATATGAGAATGTATTTGGAAGTATATGCCTTGTAATAATCCTGAAAGAAGAAAGCCCTAATGCCCTTGCCGCCATCACATACTCCTCTTCCTTTATTGATAACACCATCCCCCTTATAATCCTTGCAAGAGATGCCCAGCCAATCAAACTTAAAATGATAACTATTAGAAGATATACCTGAACAGACGAAAGATTGGCAGGAAAGACAGCCCGTAACGCAAGCATAAGATAAAAGGAAGGGAACATCATAATAATCTCCACAGTCCTCATAAGAACTGTATCGGTCATCCCGCCAAAATATCCAGATATTCCTCCTATGAGAAGCCCTAAAATAAAAGAGACAGTTACACCTATCACCCCTATGGAAAGTGAGATTCTTGCCCCATAAAGCACCCTTGAAAACACATCCCTACCATGGTTATCTGTTCCAAAAAGAAAAATCTTCCCTTCTCCTGCTCCAAAAAGGTATCTGTCTGTTTTTATAAGTCCGAGGACCTTCCTTTCAGGACCCTTAACAAAAAATCTTATAGGGTATATCTTTCTGGTATCTACCCTATACTCTTTGAAGGCAGGGTTGACCACCTCTATCCCATAGACAAACGGGCGGGTGATGTGTCCGTTATAGACAAGATGTGGTAGTACAGGACCGCAGAGTGCATACTCCCTGTGCTGGAGGTCATAGGGATAAGGGATAATAAAGTCAGCCAGAAGCGCACACACATATAGAAATACAAGAATCCAGAGGGATATATATGAAACCCTGTGTCTACCTTTTAGCCGTATGAAAAATGTCCTCATCTTAACCTCACTCGCGGGTCAGCAAGTGCAATAAGTATATCTGCGACAAGATTTCCCAGGATAAGCAGGAGCCCCCCTATCAAAAGTGATGCCATAACCAGATATAGGTCTTGAGACAATACTGCCTCAAGCATCAGCCGTCCCATACCAGGCCAGTTTGTTATTATCTCAACAAGTGCTGCACCACTCAAAACAGAAGATAACGTATAGCCAAAGATGGTAATCATAGGGTTTATGGCATTCCTCATCGCATGCCTGAAATAGACCCTGGCAGGAGAAAGTCCCTTGGAATGTGCAGTAACTACATAAGGGGCTCCAAGCACCTCAAGGAAGTTGTTTTTCATAAGTCGGTATAGACCTCCAATACCTGCCAGTGTGAGTGCAAGTCCAGGAAGAAGCAGGTGTTTAAGGTAGTCAACAAACCTTCCCCAGCCAGTTATACCTATGTAAAAGGCACTTGTTGTCCCACCAACAGGAAGAGATGCTGTCCTTGCAGCAAAAAAGACCATAAGCATTGCTATAAGAAATGAAGGCAGTGAGATACCAATGTATGCAAGAAATGACAAAAACCTCTCCTGCCACCTCCCCTGTCTGATAGCAGCAAATACCCCTAAAGGAATAGCAATGAGCCATGTAAGGAAGATGGAAAAAAGGGAAAGGGCAAGTGTATTTTTGAGTTTCTGTTTTATAAGGAAGGAGACCGGGATATGGTAGGAAAAGGACTCACCAAGGTTAAGGTGCAGTATATTTTTTAGCCAGTAGAAGTACTGGATAATGACAGGCCTGTCCAGTCCAAAGTTCTGCCTTAATAGTTCTATTGTCTGCGGAGAGACCTCAGGATTCATCTGCATCTGGGTAAAGTAGTCCCCAGGTGCCATCTGTATGATAACAAAGGAGATAAATGTCATCCCTAAAAGAAGTGGTATAAACTGTAAGAGCCGAGAAAAAATATATTTTCTCATACCCCATTATTTTACTTATCTCCACCAAAAAATCAATTCCTTTCACCTGAAAATCATCCCTTCCTCCTCCACCTAATTCTCTCTCCCTTCCCTTTAATTTCCTCTCCCCTCTTTCTTTTTTTCCCTCGCCCCTTGTGGGAGAGGGACAGGGTGAGGGGATGCTTCCCCTATTTCCTTCCTTTCATAAAGGAAGGTTAGGATGGATTTTCCTATACTCTCCCTTTATTCTCCTGTTGCCCCTCCCTATGAGGGGAGGGGATAAAGGGGAGGGTGAAAACATACCAAGTGTTTATCTCACTGCTCTTTTCCTTTACTCTCCACCCCCACCTATAAATAAACTCTAAATCCAAAACACTAAACCTAAAAATCCCCTCTAACCACCCTCACCAAACCCCCTCTAACTCCCCCTTATCAAGAGGAGAACCAAAATCTCCCCTCACCCCTCTTTATTAAAGAGGGGAATTATTAAGAATCTTCCCTCTCCCCGCTTCCTCCCTTTTCCACCTCTCCCCTTGCGGGAGAGGGACAGGGTAAGGGGAGAATGTTCGGGTGAGGAAAAACAAAAGAGGTGTGGATAGTATGATTGTTAGATATACCCAACCTGTACATCCACTTGACAAAAAAATTAACAGGTATAAAATGGGAAATAACAGGGAGGGAAAATGGGAAAGAAGGTTTTAGCAGTTCTGGCAGTTGTAGGGATGTTGTTTTTAGGTGCTGTCTCAGCAGTAGCCGCAACACTCAATGTACCTGGTGATTATTCTACCATCCAGGCAGCCATTGATGCTGCAAGTCCGGGTGATACTATTCTTGTGGCAGCAGGGAGATACCGTGAAAACCTTGCTACTTGGAAAGATATGGAGATAACGAAGTCTATCAGTCTTATAGGCGCTGGCTCGGGTTCTACTATTATAGAGTTAAGCGAAGGTAATAGTCTTGGGGGTAAGATGAACGGTATAGAGATACGTGGTTCCAATCTTAATGTTCGATTGCAGTGTTTGACACTTACCAGGAGAGAAGGCAATACATATGCAACCAGCTATCCAATCAGGGTAGCGGAAACTGCAAGTACTTTTACTAATCTATCGTTGATTGATGTAGAAGTTGCTTATGCAGAAACTA
>JAQVEU010000115.1 GCA_028697565.1 Candidatus Ratteibacteria bacterium | reverse complement strand
ACCCTCTTCTTGTAGTTGTCAAAATCGGCTAATGTCCTGACATATTTGTCTTTGATTGAGATAACTTCTTCTTCCATTTTTTTGGCTTTCTTTTCCAGTTCTTTCACCTTTTTTGCACTTTCTCTTAAGTTCTTAAGGTCTTCAACCTTTATCATAACCTTTTTTTTATTCTCTTCTGTCTTTTCTTTCTTCATACAGGGACACCCCCAGTAGTAAACTCAAAGTTCAAAACTCAAAAATAATAACTAAAAAACAGAAGTTCTTTTAAACCATAGTTCTGATTTTTAACTTTTTATTTTCTTCTTCGTGCCTTTGCTATTCTGCGCCTCTGTGTCTTTTTTATTTACCTTTAATGTATAAATCCCATCCTCCATGGCGGCCAGTAAGTAAAAAGTGCCTTACCTACAAGATTTTTTTTGGGAACAAATCCCCAGTATCTGCTATCCCTGCTATTTATACTATTATCTCCTAAAACATAATAACTGTCAGGAGGAACCTCTACTTCTTCTCCATTTCCATAAAAACCTTCACTGTAATAATATCTTCTACTAATTGATTCTTCTTCTACAACCTTACCGTTTATAAATATCATGCCATCTTTTATCATCACCTTTTCACCCGGAAGTCCTATCATCCTTTTAACAAAGTCCCTCTTCGGGTCTTCAGGATACTTAAAGATAACGACCTCCCCTCTCTTGGGCGGCCTAATTTTATATATTACATCATTGGAAAGCAAACGGTCACCCACCTTGAGCGTTGGTACCATAGAGGTTGAGGGTATCTTAAAGTTTCCTATAAGAAATGCCCTTATGAGCAGGGCTATTATTACTGCCCAGATAAGGGACTTAAACCACTCCGCTGTTTTATTCTGCTTTTTATTCTTTTTCTCCATATATTCCAGCCCTTCCAAGGTTTTAATTTTACCCTTTCTTTCTTTTTAAATCAATATATGTGGCGATATATTTTCTCATCATAATATCAAGGGAAAAATGTTCAATGGCTCTTTTATATGCTGCCTTTCCCATATCCTCTCTACGTTTTTTGTCTTTCAAAAGAGATATTATTGCTGATGCAATCTTTTCAGACGACCTATATTCCACCAGAAGTCCACTTATGCCATCTTCAATAATATAAGGGATATCTCCTACAGGAAAAGCAATACAACTTCTGGATAACATCATCGCCTCAAGAAGCCCCACAGGGCATCCTTCCCAGAGTGAAGGAAAAACAAATACATCAAATAATGAAATAATATCTGCTGGATTGCTCACAAAACCAGTAAAGATAAATCTGTCTAAAACACCTAACCGTTTTGCTTCTTTTATAAGGACTCCTTTGAGTTCGCCCTCTCCAACTATAATAAACCTTGTATCTGGAAGTTCCTTAAGAATTAGAGGTGCTGCATCAATAAGGTATCTATGTCCCTTCGCTTCACGCAGATTACCAACAGTCCCAACAACATATTCAGAATTGCTTATGCCTAAAGACGTTCGTGTAATTTTCCCATTGGTCTCAGGCACCCGGATACCATTAGGGATTACTATGATTTTTTCTGGCTGTATCTTTCCCTTTTCTACAAGCATATCTTTACCACTATAAGAATTGGAGATAATAATATCTGTCCATCTTACAGTGAGACGGTCTATGAACCAGTGATATCTTCTTCTCCATGGGTCTGTACTACGTTGTGAAGAAATTATCACAGGCACTTTTAGAAGTTTTCCCGCTATTCTGCCAACAAGGTTACCGGAAAAGAGAAAGGAATGGAGAATATCAGGGGATTCTTGTTTTATAGCATATAAAAGTTTTATAAAATCAAATGGTCTGGTTTTCAGATTAAAGGTATGTATCCTTATTCCCATTTTTTTTAGTGCGTCGGTGAACCTTCCAGAACCCTTTATTGTAAATACCACAGGAGAAGAAAATAGGTCAGCAGGTAGATTTTCTAACATTAACATCAACATCCTTTCCGTTCCACCTATCTCTGAACTTGGAACTAAAAATGCTACTTTGAGTTTTTTACCTTCCATAGAATGGTCTGATTGGAGCAGATGGTATATCTCTACGAATCTTTTCTATTGCCAGAAGTCCGTTTATACCTGCGGAAGGGTAGGAACATCTTCTCATTAGAACAACATTTTTTAGTCCTTTGACTTTATTACAGACAGCAGGTATCCCTGGCCCTGTAAGTATCATTCTTTTTTTACTACATATCCTGTGAACCTCATCATAGTTCACGAGTTTCACAGGGTAGTTTTTCTTGTATGTAAATCTGCCGTTAAAATATGAGAGATAGACATTTCCTCTGTAGGCATTAACAGTGCATAAAATAGGTATCTTAAGTTCTTTCAGTCCAAAGAATATACTATCCATCGTCCCTACACAGAATATCCTTGCATTAGTTCCTGAAGCAATCCCCTTTGCAACTCCCATACCCAACCGTATACCTGTCCAGAGACCAGGACCATATGAGACAACAAGCAACTCCACTGTCTGAGAGGCACAGTTATTATCTTTAAGCACTGTATCTATAACTGAAATAAGTTTGCCTGCAGTATCTGGTGTTCTGAAAATATACTCTGAAGAAATGACAGTATCTTCAAGATATGCCACACTGCATACTTCGGAAGTTGTTTCTATAGACAGAACCTTCATTTATTTAAACCCTGCAAGGATATTGGTTATGGTCTCTGTAGTAAAGGCATCATTGGGAGCAAGTTTCCTCTCTCCGAGAAGAGATAACCGCGCCTTCCCTAATGTTACCCTACCTTCTAAATATACAGGTACCCGTTTAGCATCAGTGGTAAGCCATAGGTCCATTGCCCCTTTTGTAAAAAACCCCTCACTACTTTGTGCCTGCGGCTTCAAGACATAGACCTCACCCTTTCCTTTGCCAGGTATATTAACTGTCTTTTTCCCAAGTGTCTGGATGGTAAGGTCCCACATCTCCTTCATCGCAATGGGTATGGTAAAAGTAGAATGGTTTTCAAGGTCAAGGGTTCTTATAATATAGAATATGGAAATACTGTCATATGCACCATCTGGAAGAAATAGTGTCTTTTCTTTTGTACTGTAAAGTTGCCCTTTATTATACTTCCTATATTTTGTATAATATCTGCGGTTTTTCCAGTCAAAACGGACCTCAAGTATATCCTCTTTCTCATCACTTCCTTTGTTGTACTGGTAGTAATAATAAGGTTGCAGTGTCTTTTTATCAAGATAGGCATCCATCCTGAATAGGTTCAAACCTGCCCCCATTATACTCCTCTCGGGAATTGTAAGCCCTAATATATGATAAACATCACCATAATTGTTGTTCATCTCTTCGCAGGCAAGCAGACCCTTCCCAATATCTATAGAATTCCACGATACCTGATACACAAGACACTCACCATTCCATGGTTCCAGTGTAGAAATATATTGAGAAGTAGATGGTGTTTTCTCCTTTCCCTTTTCTTTTACTTCTTTTTTCTGTGGTGTGGCTGATTTTTGAGTGGTGGTCTCTTTTTTCGCTATTACCACAGGTTCGTCCTCTTTTAGAGGTGGCTCTTCTTCAAGTATCTCTGTCTCTTTTTCTTCTGGCACAGAAATTATTTCTGGGGTTTTCTCAGATAGAGATGGCCTTTCTTTCCTGAATAATTTAGAAAATATATTATATGGCTTCCTTTTTTGAAGTAGTTTAACACCCTGATTGCTATCCTCTGAAACATCCGGTGATATATTTACCTCACCGGGTGATGTCTTTGCAACCTCTTCTTTCAATTTTTCTTTTGAGACTGTGCTTTTTGAAGTGATACAACCAGAAAGCAAAAGACATAAGCCCATAGATATACAAACTATTATTTTCTTTTTCATTTCCATATTTTTGTTTTTCACTGCATATTTTACCTTGCTTTCTGTAATTTGACAATCTTCAAATATACAGATTCCCCTTTAGATATGGCAGATAATCCCTGATACCTTCTTCAAGTTCTGTAAATTTTCCTGTAAAACCCGCTCCCCTTAA
>JAQVEU010000114.1 GCA_028697565.1 Candidatus Ratteibacteria bacterium | reverse complement strand
CATCCTAACCTTCCTTTATAAAAGGAAGGAATAGGAAGAAAGAGGTAAAAATTTCCCACTTTTGTAAAGGGGGATACAGGGGGATCTTTCCCCTCTTTTAGAAAGAGGGGTGAGAGGAGATTTAGGTTCTCCCCTTGATAAGGAGAAGTTAGAGGGGGTTTGGTGAGGGAGAGAGGATAATAAGGTAAGAAAAGGAGCATATATGATAAGGAAAACAGGAATAATATTTCTATTGATAACAATGTTTTTCTCAGGTTGTGCAAAAAAAGGAAGTGATATTGTTTTACCTATATCAGAACAGAAGATAGAAGAGGCGATTGAATATGGAATAAAAAACGTAGAACTTTCCACACCAGAGTTTGTATCTGACTGGACCGTAGACCTCGGATATGGAGAAGGGAAAGGTAGTGCAACACTTATAACTCCTTTTTTAAAAACAGCCCTTCTATCAAGACAGGCAAAACTTATAGGACAAGAAATAAATAGAGCCCTTATAAAAAAGGCGCTAAAAGAAGATGCTGACTGCCTTACATTTGAGGTACTTCTGTTCGGTGGCTATCCACAGTTTGGTAGAAGTGTTAAATTCGTTCTTCAATACAACCAGAAGGAATTACTACCTGTCTATACATTTCTTCCACAGTACAGTGAGATGGGCAGAGACTATATCCAGACAGTAAAGGCAATAGTAAAGTTTAAAAAGACAGACATCCCTGTAGATGCAAAGGTTATATTAAAGACACAATACAATATATATGCAGAAGGAACTGAAAAATACACCTGTGAATTTGAGTTTGACCTTAGTAAATACAGATAACAGTCCCACCTGTCCCTAAAAATGAAAAGAATCTACCTTGACCCTGCTGATTGTGAAAAAGACGGTAATAACATATATATAAAAGGTAGTTCATCCCACTATCTTATAAATGTTTTGAGAATGAAAGATGGTGATGTTTTTGTCGGCTTTGATGGCAGTGGTTATGAATATGAGATAGTAATCTCATCTATAAATAAGAGGGCACTATATGGAACTATTATAAAAACAGAACAGGCAGTAGAGATGGAGTCCACTTTTAATATAGTTCTATTCCAGTGTCTTCCCAAGGGACACAAATTTGACCAGATTATTAGTGATGTAGCACAGTTAGGGGTACAAAAGATATATCCAGTAGTAAGTAGCCGTGTGATACCGCATATTACAGGTGAAGACGTTGCACATAAAAAGGCAAGATGGAAACGGATTGCAGGAGAGGCATCAAAGGTTGCAGGAAGAAGGGTTGTTATGGATATAGAGGACCCGATAAAATTTGAAGATGCACTGAAACTCCCTTCTGATATAAAAATTATCTTCTGGGAAAAGTCCACCACTCCGCTAAAAATGTTTTTTCATAATATCACAAAACTGAAGCAGGCCACCTCTATCAATATATTTGTGGGACCCGAAGGAGGGTATACAGACGAAGAGGTATCTCTCGCAGAAAAATATGGTATATCAAATGTAAGTATGGGAAAAAGAATTATTAGGGTTGAGACCGCATCAGTTATAGCAGTTGCCCTGGTTATATATGAGATGGAAAATTTAGAAGATTGAAAGATTGCAGATTAGAATATTAAAGAAAAATCCTCCCCAACCCCCCTTTTATAAATCCTCCCAGTTCCCCCCTTTATTAAAGGGGGGTTAGAGGGGATTTGATTCCTCCCCATACGAGGGGGGAGGATATAGGTGGGGGTGGTTAGAGGGGATTTTTAGGTTTAGTGTTTTGGATTTAGAGTTTAATATAAGAGTAGCAAGTAGCGAGAATAAATATCCTTACTTTTAAGTTTAGAGTTTTGGATTTAGAGTTTATTTGTAGGTGGGGGTGGAGAGTATAGGAAAAGTTTTCACCCTCCCCTTTTGTCCCCTCCCCTCTGAGGGAGGGGAAAAAAGGAAAGAGAGGAGAGGGAAATCCATCCTAGCCTTCCTTTACAAAAGGAAGGAATGAAAATCCCCCCATTCCCCCCTTTTATAAAGGGGGGTTAGAGGGGATTCAATTCCTCCCCATACGAGGGGGGAGGATATAGGTGGGGGTGGTTAGATGGGATTTTTAAGTTTAGTGTTTTGGATTTAGAGTTTATTTGTAGGTGGGGGTGGAGAGAAAGAAACTTTTGGATTTTGAGATGGTGTCTTTTTGTGGTATTATAACAAAGTTAAGGAGCGAATATGGACAATATCATTATATTTGATACAACACTAAGGGACGGAGAGCAATCACCGGGTGCCAGTTTAACAAGTGATGAGAAGATAAAAGTTGCTGAACAACTTGAACATCTTGGTGTTGATGTCATAGAGGCGGGCTTTCCTATTGCATCAGAGGATGATGCGAAGGCAGTAGCACTTATATGTGAACGGATAAAAAATGCTTCTGTCTGCGCGCTTGCAAGATGTAAAAATGCGGATGTAGAGGTTGCATTAAGGTCGCTTGAAAAAGCATCAAAGCCACGGCTCCATATATTTCTTGCAACATCAGAGATACACAGAAAATATAAACTTCAGAAGGCAAAAGAAGAGATAGTAAAGATAGCAGTTGAAAATGTATCTTTTGCTAAAAAATATATTGATGATGTGGAGTTTTCCCCAGAAGATGCCACAAGAACAGAACAGGACTTTCTTCTTGAGGTCTTGAAAGCAGTAGTGGCAGAAGGAGTTAAAACAGTTAATATCCCTGACACAGTAGGATATGCAACTCCCCCGGAATATGGTTCACTTATAAAATTTTTAAGGGAGAAACTGCCTTCTGATGTAGTGATAAGTGTCCACTGTCATAACGACCTTGGACTGGCAGTAGCAAACTCTCTTATGGCTGTAATCAATGGAGCAAGACAGGTTGAATGCACAATAAACGGAATAGGAGAACGGGCAGGCAGTGCAGCCCTGGAAGAGATTGCTATGAACCTTCTTGTAAGAAAGGACTTTTATAACCTTACTACCAACATAGTAACAAAGGAACTTTACCGAACAAGCAGGATGGTTTCCGCACTTACAGGAATTCCTGTTCAGCCAAACAAGGCAATCATAGGTGAAAATGCCTTCCGACATGAGGCAGGAATCCATCAGGATGGGATATTAAAGAACCGTTCCACATATGAGATTATGAATCCTGAGATGATAGGAGTTCCTGCAAGTGAACTTGTATTAGGAAAACACTCAGGAAGACATGCACTGAAAAGCCGTTTGGAGACATTGGGATTTCAATTAAGTGAGGAACAGATTGAAAAGGTATTTGATAAATTCAAAAAACTGGCTGACAAAAAAAAGGAGATAACGGACATAGATATTATATTCCTCGCAGAGGAAGAGCAGTTCCAAACACATAAACCCGTCTATACACTTGACTATTTTCATATAATATCTGGTTCCTCCACCATACCCAGTGCCACGGTGAGAATAAAAAAGGGAGAAGAGATATTTGAGGACGCCTCTCGGGGTGATGGGCCTGTGGATGCGATATACAAAGCAATTGACCGACTCACAGGACTATCTCCTATTTTAAAAGAATATAAGATAAGTGCTGTAACAAGTGGGCAGGATGCACAGGGAGAAGTGACAGTTTCAATTGAAATAGAAGGGCTGAAGATTCCAGGTAAAGGAGTGAGCACAGATATTATAGAGGCAAGTGCAAAGGCATATCTTGATGCTATCAACAGGTACCTTATAAGAAAAGATATTATAAAGATAAAGTATAAAGGGGCATAATAAAGAGTACTCCCCAAGAAGTTTGTTAGGGCAAGACAGGGGGGAGGGAGATAAAAAAGGGGAAAAGATGACCATCACAGAAAAAATCATTGCACAACATTCAGGTAAAGACAGGGTAAGCCCCGGAGAGTTTGTGGAAAGTAATGTCGACCTTATACTTGCAAATGATATAACAGCTCCACTGTCAATCAATGAATTTGAAAAGGCAGGAGCAAAAGAAGTATTTAATCCAGATAAAATTGTCCTTGTTCCTGACCACTTTACTCCCTGTAAGGAC
>JAQVEU010000113.1 GCA_028697565.1 Candidatus Ratteibacteria bacterium | reverse complement strand
GGATGTAGGTGGGGGTGAACAATACTGCTAAATTCAACCTTCACTTGGCTTGCCCTTAGATGACTCGGTCAACATCAACGGGGGCAGTTCACCAACTCACTGATATTAGAAACCACTATATCTGGCCATATCGGGAGGAGTGATACCTGCTGTACCACTTTTCAATCTCTTTCCTATCCAAAGGCATCACCTTTTTCCCTGTAAAACCTCCTGCTATCAGTGCATAGTAAGAAACTTCTGCACAGTACTCAGCCATAAGTGCATAGAATGCACTCTTTGAAGGTGTCTCTGCAAGAGTAAAAAGACCATGTCTCCCCAGTATTATAGCATTGGCCCCTGTCTTTTTATATATTTTCAGCAGTTCAGTGCCTATATTAGTCCCTGTATTGTCCACATATCCACTTACAGGAATCTCCTTTCCGAAGACATCTGCATGTGCAGTGGTTAGAGCAGGGACAGGGATACCAAGTATAGAAAACACAGTGATAAATTTGGAGTGCGTATGGCACACACCACCAACATCTCTTATATTTTTATAGAGGAATAGATGGTGCGGAGTATCAACAGATGGTTTAAGTCCTTTTTTATCCACACAACTTCCTTCTGTGTCAACCTTAACTATCATATCTTCAGTAAATTTTTCATAGGCAACGCCACTGGGCTTTATATACACCTCCCCACCTTTTCTGTCTATCCCACTTACATTTCCCTGTGTGCCATATACAAGTCCATTTTTCCATAGAGATAGATTTGCCTCCCACACCTCTTTTCTTAAAGACATATTCATTTTACACCCTGTCTTATATCAAGTAAGTCCTTCATCACATAGTAAAGGTTCTTATTTGCTGTTTTTGTACCGAAGACATTATGCAGGTCTTTATAGATAAGATAGAGTTTATCATATATTTTTTTATTACCTTTGTTAGGTCTATAGACAACATCCTTGAACCTGCATATCTTTTTCTGTGCCTCTTTTACACTTTCAAACCCACCTTTGCCTCTACCAGCAACTGCCCCAAATATTGCAGCACCAACTGCACAGGTCTGAGATGACTTTGCTATCTTAAATGTTCTGCCTGTAATATCCGCATATATCTGCATAAGGAGTGGGTTTTTGTCAGGAATGCCTCCTGTTGCAACTATCTCTTTTATCTCTACCCCATACTCCTCCATCCTTTCAATGATGACCCTTCCACCAAATCCTGTTGCCTCAATAAGTGCCCTATATACCTCTTCAGGTCTGGTGTTAAGTGTAAAACCGACAATAAGCCCTGTGAGTTTCTGGTCCACAAGGATACATCTATTTCCATTGTGCCAGTCAAGAGCAATCAGTCCTGTCTCACCTGGCCTCATCTTTTCTGCAAGGCGGGCATAATATCTGTGTGGGTCCTTCAATTTAGAGGGCGCAAACATCTTAACAAACCAGTTGAATATATCACCAACAGCGGACTGGCCTGCCTCAATACCAACAAATCCGGGAATGATTGAGTGGGGAACCATACCGCATATACCAGGGATGTCCTTTAACCTCTTGCCCATCGGTGCAACTGTCATATCACAGGTGGATGTACCTATCACCTTCACAAGTACCCCTGGCCTTACACCTGCACCCACAGCACCCATATGCGCATCAAATGCACCCACGCTTATAGGGATACCTTCAGGAAGTCCTGTCCTTTTTGCCCAGTTATGGCATAGATAACCCGCAATCTCACCAGCAGGATATGCCTTTTGATAGAGTTTTTTCTTTATCCCGCTAAATCTTTTATCTATTTTACATAAAAACTCCTCATCAGGAAGTCCGCCCCACTCATCATTGTACATTGCCTTATGGCCTGCGGCACATATACTTCTCACCACCTCATCGGGACATCTCTTCCCACCCAAAACCGCAGGGATATAGTCACAGAGTTCAATAAAGGACACCATAGCATCAAAGACATTTCTGTCGGTTCTTATAAGATGAAGCAGTTTTGAGAAGAACCACTCAGAGGAATATGCCCCACCTATTTTGGAAAGATATTCTGGCCTTTCCTTCCTCGCAACCTCTGTAATCTCCTCTGCCTCATCTGTGCCTGTATGGTCTTTCCAGAGATATGCCATAGCATTTTTATTATTTTTGAACTCTTTATAAAAGGCAAGTGGTACAAGTTTTTCATCCACTGGCAGAGGGGTACTACCTGTTGTATCTACACCAATACCCACAACCTTTTCATGACTGAACGTTTTGTCCTTTTTTGCCTTTCTCAGGACATCTTTGAGCGCCTTTTCCATACAAATGAGGTAGTCATAAGGGTTCTGTCTGGCAAGGTAGAGGTCCTTCTCATCAAGGATAATACCATCTGTCCCTGATGGGTAGTTACAGACAGCAGATGCTGTCTCCTCTCCACTTTCAAGGTTCAGTATAACAGCCCTTACAGAATTTGTTCCGAAGTCAAGTCCCAATGAGTACATATTTTCGCTCCTCAGGATTTAATTATATAATACTATTGGAGGCTAATCAATATGGGTAGCATAAAAGAAAATATACAGGAAATTATGAGATATATCCCTGAAGGTGTTACATTGGTTGCTGCAACAAAGGGAAGGAATGTGGAAGAGGTAAAAGAAGCGATAGAGGCAGGTATCAAGGTGGTTGGTGAAAACTATGTTCAAGAGGCAGAGTCAAAATTCAAGGAGATAGGAAAAGATGTTCACTGGCACTTAATTGGACACCTTCAAAAAAATAAAGTAAAAAAGGCAATAAATATATTTGACTGCATAGAGACAATTGACAGTTTCCTGCTGGCACAGGAGATAGATAAATATGCAGGGAAAAATGAAGTTGTCTTCCCTGTACTTGTAGAGATAAATAGCGGAAGAGAACCGCAAAAGTCAGGGATAATGCCAGAAGAGATAGAAAAACTTATCGGTGAGTTATCCCTGTTGAAAAATATACGGGTTGAAGGACTGATGACCATAGGTCCATTAGTCAATCACCCGGAAGATATAGTCCCTTATTTTCAATTAACGAAAGAGCTATTTGATAAACTTAAAGAAAAGAAATACCCTAATGTAGAGATGAAGTATCTCTCTATGGGTATGAGTGATACATGGAAGGTTGCAATAGAAGAAGGTGCAAATATCGTCCGTATAGGGACTGCCATTTTCGGACCAAGAACAGGGAGGTAAATATGAAATTTTCTTTTATGAGCTTCACCACACCCGATAAGAGTTTGAAGGAGATGCTTGATATTGCAAAAAAGTATGGTTATGACGGGATAGAACCAAGGGCACAAACAGGGCATAAACATGGAGTGGAGATAACAACAACCGCTAATGAAAGAAAGGAGATTAGAAAACTATTCAGTGAGAGCGGGATTGAATGCGCCTGTATTGCCACCTCAATAAGATACTGCTTTACGGATGAGACAAAAAGGGAAAAGGAGATAGATATTACCAAAAGGTTTATTGATCTTGCTGTGGACACAGGATGTAAAAGAATAAGGGTATTTGGTGGAGAACCGGATATGGTTATCTCATTTGACGACGCAATAAAGATTGTTGCGGAGGCACTTTCAAAAGTAAAGGACTATGCAAAAGATAATATGGTCTGTGTCTGCCTTGAAACCCATGACTTCTTTTCCCGTGCGGATATTGCTGCAGCACCTGTAAAAATGGTAAACAGTCCCTTTATAAAAATTAACTGGGATATTATGCATCCATTTACAAAAATGATGACTATTGAAGAGGCATTTACAGAACTCAAAGGACTGATTGAACACTGCCATATACACGACGGAATATATGATAAAGCAAGGGTTCCAAAATTAGCGCTTATGGGAGAAGGCGAAATCCCATACAACATAGCAGTACGTCTATTAAAAAATGCAGGGTATAAAGGGTATCTTTCCGGAGAATACATAGATGCATGGGCACCGGAGATTGTCCTACCGCATGATATTGAAGTATTAACAAGTTATCTTTGATGGAGAGGTGGCTGAGTGGACGAAAGCGGCCGACTCGAAATCGGCTGTGCCTTTATGGCACCGCAGG
>JAQVEU010000112.1 GCA_028697565.1 Candidatus Ratteibacteria bacterium | reverse complement strand
TTCAGGAGAAATCCCTAATTCTTTAAGCCGTGGTATCCTGAATGTATTAAGCATCTGCTTTATCTCTGATATAAAGACATATGCCTTCTCTGTCTCTTCTTTTTCCGAAGGCCCATATATACAGTCATATATATGGGCAAGTTTTTGAGTAATGTCAGGCATATCAAACTCAAGGACATAGGGGAGAAGTAGCCCATTACCTACACCATGGGGAACACCAAATACACCTCCTAATGGATATGATAGGGAGTGCACTGCTGTAACACCTGCATTGGCAAGCCCTACACCTGCAAGAAAACTCCCGTATAGCATAGAGGTGCGGCTTTTTACATCATTCCCGTTTTTATACGAAGAAGGTAGCCCTTTCCATATCATTTGTATAGCAGCTAAAGAAACTGCTTCCGTAAGGAATGTTGCCTTTTTTGATATGAAACTTTCCATAGCATGGCAGAGTGCATCCAGCCCTGTTGATGCAGTGATATTCGGTGGTACTGTAAGTGTAAGTATGGGGTCAAGTATAGCAACATCAGAATATAGATATTTGCTGTTTATTCCACCTTTTGTCTTTTCATCCTTTCTTATAAATACAGCAGTAAATGTGACCTCACTGCCTGTGCCTGCTGTTGTGGGAACCATTATCTTGGGAAGTCCAGGACCAGGTACCCGGTCAAGGCCCTGATAGTCCCTCACACATCCACCATTGGTGATAATGACTGCTGCTGCCTTTGCTGTATCAAGGGTACTTCCTCCACCTATGCCACAGACAATATCGCATCCTTCTCTTTTACCAAGGGCAGCACACTCATCTCCTGTCTCTGTTGTTGGCTCTCCTGATACACTGTCAAATACAATAAAGTCAACGGAGTTTTCTTTAAGGTGCCCTTTTATATTGTCAAACATCTCTGTCTCTGAAAAGTTTTTGTCAGTGACAAGCAACAACCGTTTACCACCCAGGGACTTTATAACATCAGGCAGTTGTGTTATTGCGTTTTCTCCATAGATTACTTCCGGCTTGCACAAAAATGTAAATTTTTTTATCATAGTGGATATATGAAAACATAAGAAAAGATGAATGTCAAGAGGTTTTTACCCCTCACCCGCAAGGGGCGAGGGGAGATTTTAAAATCCCCCTTAATCCCCCTTTTACAAAGGGGGAAATAAAATAATAGGGAATAGAGGAAAAAGAGGAAAGGAGGTACCGAAGTAGGATGGAGAAACTTAAAAAAGAAATAATAGAGTATGCTATAAAAAGTGGGTTTGTAGGTTGTGGTGTAGTAGGTATTGATGACTTTCCTGAATACAAAAATGCACTGGATGCTCTTATAAAAAATTTCCCTGAGGCAGAACCACTTTACAGACCGATGTATAACCGTACTTTAATAAAAGAAAGGGTTCCGTGGGCAAGGTCAGTTATTGTATGTCTGAGATATTATAGAAAATATCATATACCAGCACAGGTGAGGGGATATATAGCAAGAAACTATCTTTTTGACTGCCGTGTGCCACAGAGTCCTGAATATCTGATGGTGAAGGGTTTTGCGGATTATTTAAGAGAAAAGGGGATGCGAGTACGAAAGGGGGGAGTACCTGACCGTCTTGTTGCTTATAGAGCAGGACTTGTTTCCATAGGTAAAAATTCATTTGCATATGCAGGGAAATATGGCTCCTGGATAAATATTATTACATATCTTGTAGATGCTGAACTTGAACCAGATGTAGCGGTTGCAACATCACCCTGTCCACCTGATTGTAGAATATGTATGGATGCCTGTCCTACTGGTGCAATTGTTAGACCCTATACAGTTCGTATGGACAGGTGTATTGCATATCTTACATATAGTGCGCCCCTTCCAATAGATGAGAAACTTGAAGGGAAAATGGGAAGATGGGTCTATGGATGTGATATCTGTCAGGAGGTATGCCCGCTGAATAAGGATACATGGGAAGGGAAAGAGAAACTACTATATCTTGAAGAGATAGCACATCTGCTTACACCTGATGCCCTGATTAAGATGGATATGAAGATATATCAGGATATTGTTTATCCACTTTTCTCCTATATCCCTCTTGGTGATATAGAAAGGTGGCACAGAAATGCAGAAAGGGTGATGAGATTATCTGCTATTTAATGTTATACGATAATTAGAAGGGGTTGTTCCTGTAATCTTTTTAAAGGCACGGTTAAAAAGTGCGAAATCGGTAAAACCCACCTTTCTGGCTATTGTATGTACTTTTTCATCAGGGCTTTCTATTAAAAGTTTTTTTGCCTCAATAATCCTTCGCTGTAATATATATTGTTTTAGAGACATACCTGTTTCGTTTTTGAAGAGGTGGGAAAGATAACTTTCAGAGAGGAAAAAGTTTTTTGCTATATCGGATAGAGAGATATCTTCAGAAAAGTGTTTTTCTATATATTCCATTATACTCTCTATCCTCGGATTATGTTCAGGCACAGAACTTTTCTTTAATGAACACCTTTTCAGAAGGAGTATGAAAAGCATTATTTCGTAGGAGATAATTTCTTCCCAGCCGGTATCTTTTTTATCAATCTCTGAGATAATGCTTCTGAAGATAATCTCTATCCGTGTTGCCTCTTTTTCTCCAAGTTTTATAATACGAGGGCAGGCATCCACAACATCTTTTATCTTCTTATTTTTATTTATAAAGGCAGGCGAAAGATAAAGGGAACCCTTTTCTACATAAACCGGTGGCATGGAAGGGATAAACATATGTATCTCCTCACTTCTGATGACAATCAGATTGTTGTGAGAAAATTGATACTTCCTGTTTTTTATGAAATAACTGCCGCTCCCACGTTTGATAAAATGAATCTCATATTCCTGATGATATGCCAAATTACCCTGATATATCTGAGGTGGATTCCAGAGACACATTACAGAATTTTTATAGTTCTTATCTCTAAATAAGTTCTCATACACGGGCCTCATAAGAATAATTTTATCATATAAGGACGCAACAAGATAATCTAAAATGTATAACAGCAAGATTTAATACCTAAATAGCAAAAAATACTATTGTTTTTTCGGTCAGAAGGCAGTATTATACCAGAAGAGAAATTATAGAAGGTTCCATAATAGGAGATGAAATGAAAAGAGAAAGACAGATGAGAAATAGATACTACTTTGGGTTAGGAGAATACCTTGTAATGGAGATAGGTGGGATTGACTTTTATCAACTGCACTTTGATGCAAAGGCAATAGTGAAGGGATACGAATGCCTAAAACCACTTGCTGAAAGGTTGGGTGTTGAACCGCCTGTTCCAAGTATGGCAGGGTTTGGATATCCGCATATAGCAGCACTTGGAGCAGATATTATATTTCCTGAAGATGGTGAACCAAAGCCAATACCTATGATAAAAACACCCAATGATATTGACAACCTTAACGAGCCTGATGACTATCTACAGGCACCACTTATTAAGAAAAAACTTGCAGTATGGGAAGAGTTGAAGAATTTATGCCCTGAAACACCAATGACCATAGGACACCTTTATGAAGGACCGATTACCACAGCGGTACTACTTATGGGTGAGAATTTTCTAACACTACCATATGATGACCCGAAGAGGGCACACAAACTCCTCTCCTTCTGTACAGAAAGTGCGTTGCACTATGCACAAGCGATTACAGGATACTTTGGAGAATCTATTTCACCGGGTCCTAAGGGGATACCAGATGACTTTGCAGGTATGTTCTCTCCTTCTGTGTTTGATGAATTTATTGTTCCTTACTGGGACAGGTTGTATAAGGGACTTAAGGCAACGGAAAGGTATCTGCACAGTGAACTCTTAAGAAAAGAACACCTGCCTTTTTTAAAAAAATTAGATATAAAAGAGTTTGACCCGAGTGCAGACCAGTATCTCACTCCTGATATACTCAGAGAATATTGTCCCTGTGACTTTACACTTCGGATATTATCCTGGCAGATAGATAACCTTTCTGCAGAAGAATTGGTAAAGTTCTATAAAAAATTGCAGGAATACAATCCTGTAAGTGTAAATTTCTTTATGGATTTTTTACGCCAGGAAGAGAAAATTAAAA
>JAQVEU010000111.1 GCA_028697565.1 Candidatus Ratteibacteria bacterium | reverse complement strand
GGACATATAGGAGAAAACCACCTGCATTTTAATCTCTTTCCTGCCTCTGATGAAGAAAAGTTAAGAGCAAAAGAGCTCTATGATATGTGTGCAAGAAAGGCACTTTCTATGGGAGGAACAGTTGCAGCAGAGCATGGTATAGGCAAAATAAAACACAGATACCTCGAGATTATGTATGGGAAGGAAGGGATAAGAGAGATGGCAGGGATAAAGAAGATCTTTGACCCGTACTGCATCCTTGGGCTGGATAACATATTCCCAGCAGAACTGCTAAAATAATAATGAAAGGAATTATAGATTTTCATACACATGCCTTCCCTGACACCCTTGCAGAGAAGGCGATAGGACTTATTGAAAAGAAAGGCGGTGTTCCTGCAAAACTTGATGGTAGGATTTCTTCCCTTTTATCTTCTATGGACAGGTGCGGAATAGAAAAAAGTGTTATATGCTCAATTGCTACAAAACCATCCCAGTTTTACTCCATATTACAGTGGTCAGGTTCCATATCAAGTGAAAGGATTATTCCTTTTTTGTCTTTCCATCCCGATGACCCAGATGCAGTTAATAAGATAAGGGTTATAAAACAGAAAGGATTCAAGGGAGTAAAACTTCATCCTTACTACCAGGACTTCAGTATCAATGACAAAAAGATGTTCCCGTTATATGAAAAAATTGCTGAAGAAGGTCTTATCCTGATAATGCATACTGGTTTTGACTTTGCCTTTGAAAAAGTACGTAAGGCAGACCCTGTAAAAATAGTGGAAGTAAAAAATACAGTTCCATCACTTAAATTAGTTACCACACACTTAGGTGCATGGGCGGACTGGGATGAGGTAATAAAATTTATACTTGGCAAAGATGTCTATATGGAGATTTCCTATTCTCTTGGGTTTCTTGATAAAAAAAAGGCAAAAGAGATTGTTATGAACCATCCTGATGAATATATCCTTTTTGGTAGTGATTCTCCCTGGGCTGACCAGCAGGAGGCACTTGAACTTTTTATGGCTATTGGACTTCCATCTTCTACCGAAAACAAAATTTTAAAAGAAAATGCTATTACACTACTTTCTTCTGTATATTGATGAAAAAATGGTCATAGTATAAAATAATATTTATGAAAATTATTGCTTTTTCAAATCAGAAAGGTGGTACAGGTAAGACCACTGTTTGTGTAAATATTGCGGCTGCACTTGTTAGAGAAGGAGAAAGGGTGTTGGTTATTGACCTTGACCCACAGGGTAATGCAACTGTAAGTGTGGGAGTGCATATTAAACCAGAAGACCTTACGATATCTGAATTTTTGCTTCACAGCGCACGGCTTGAAGATGTTATGGTAGATAGTTATCTACCCGACCTATCTGTAGTTCCTTCTGATACTGTACTTGCCCATATTGAGGTTGAACTTATATCAAAAAGCAAAAGCCAGTTTTTTCTAAAAAAGTCCATGGAGAATAGTAAAGATGTTCTTAACTCATTTGATTTTGTTTTTATTGATTGTCCTCCTTCTCTTTCATTACTTACAGTTAATGGGTTATGTACATCTGATTTTGTGATAATCCCTGTGCTGTGTGATTATCTTTCTCTTGAAGGGCTTTCCCATATAATAGAAACAGTAGATGAGATAAAATCAAAGCTAAATCCTTCTCTTAAAATACTTGGAATTCTGCCCAATATGATTGACAGACGTCTTAGAATAACAGAGGAAAGTATATCCCTTTTAAGAAAGGAATTCGGAGATAAGATTTTCCGGCAGGGCATAAGTACGTGTAGCAGATTAAGAGAGGCACCTTCTTTTGGAAAGGCAATATTTGATTATGCAACAAATTCAGTTGCTTCAGATGACTTTCTGAAAGTTGCCAGAGAAATGAAAAGGAGAATAAAATGAGTAGATTGGGGCCACAGGCAAAAAAACTTTTTGAAGATACTTCTAATAAAAAAGAAACAGCAAAAGAGGTATACAAGGATAAAGAAAAAGGTAAGAAATACACATTTATACTTCCTGTGGAGTTGATGAAAAAGGTAAAACACAGTGCTGTAGAGCAGGAAAAGACCATCTCAGAGTGGCTAAAAGATGCAATAAAAAGATACCTCTCTGATTGACAATTACTTTGATTAGAGGTAAAATGAAAATATGCCAACAAAAAAAGAAGTAATTAATGTTATATCAAATATCGGGCTCTGGGATAGAAAATCAATAGAGTCAGCCCTTAAAGAACAGGAAACCACCGGTAATCCACTCAAAGAGATATTTCAAAACAGGGGAATGCTTCCCTTCGGAGAGGTATCCCCTTCTTTTTATTTTCAGTTAGGAATAGTTCAAAGGGAACTTCCTCTTAGAGAGATACCCGCTGACATACTATCAGTTATACCACCCAAAATGGCAAGGGCCCACAGAATAATTCCATGGGAGAAGAGAGAAGATGGGAGATTTATAATTGTTTCGGATGACCCAATAAATATACTTGCTGCTGATTACTTCAAGAAAATTATAGGAACTGAAGATGTAAAAGAGGTTGAGGTTCTGATAACTTTTCCTGCTGATATAGACCAGTTGCTTGAAAAATATTATGGTAGGGAGACAATGGAAGACCTGACACAGATGCTTCAGGAGGCAAGCAGTGCCACAATAGACCTTGACCTTCCTGAAACGGATATTGAAGGAGCAGATGAAGAGGCCATTGCTCTCCAGGCGCCTGTTGTTAAGATATGCAACCTTATATTTGTTGAGGCATTAAGGCGAAGGGCAAGTGATATACATCTTGAGCCCATTGAGAAGAAATTCAGGGTTAGATTCCGCATAGATGGTGTACTTTATGAGGTTGTTTCACCACCTAAAAGGATAGAAAAGGCAGTGATTGCAAGAATAAAACTGATGTCAAAAATGGACCTTGCAGAGAAACGTCTTCCACAGGATGGAAGGATAATGCTTGATATTGGGGGGAAACCCATTGACTTTCGTGTTTCTGCATTGCCCGGTATCTACGGTGAAAGTGTGGTTTTAAGGATTCTTGATAAGACATCTATGTTAAAAGGACTCAGTGAGTTAGGTTTTCTTCCTGATGACCTTGAAAAGTGGCAGATGCTATTGAAGTATTCAGCAGGACTGGTACTTGTCACAGGTCCTACAGGTTCAGGTAAGACAACAACACTTTATGCTGCATTACAGGCACTGAATACTATGGAAAGAAAACTGATGACTGTTGAAGAGCCGGTTGAGTATCAGATACAGGGAATCAATCAGACCCCTGTGAATACAGATATCGGTCTTACATTTGCCTCTGTATTGAGGTCATTTCTAAGGCAGTCGCCAGATGTTATACTTGTTGGTGAGATACGTGACTTTGAGACAGCAGATATTGCAGTCAGGGCAGCCCTTACAGGACACCTTGTATTTAGTACACTTCATACAAATGATGCGCCAGGAGCAATTACACGTCTTATAGATATGGGTGTCCCACCTTTTCTTATTGCATCTTCAGTCCAGGGAGTTATGGCACAACGTCTGGTAAGAGTTTTATGTTCTTATTGCAAGGAGAAGATAGAACCTGATGAGAAGATGAAGAGGATATTGAAGATTAAAGAAGGAGAAGAGGTGAATATATGTATACCAAAGGGATGTAATGAGTGTAATTTCACTGGTTTTCATGGTCGGTTAGGTATCTTTGAGATATTTGCAATGAACGATGAGCTGAGGGAACTTACTATGAGTAGAGTTGGTGCATCTCAGTTAAGAGAAGCGGCACAGAAGTATGGTATGCGTATGATGGTAGAGGATGGATATATTAAGGTAAAGAAAGGAATAACAACACTTGATGAGGTCTATAGTGTAACTGGAGAGAAAAATGCCTAAAAGGATTGAAGAACTTCTGGAACTTCAGGTAAAAGAGAACGGAGCAGACCTACACCTTAATGTGGGACTTCCCCCAATGTTAAGGTTGCACGGGGGACTTACAAAGGTAGGAGATGAGGTTCTTACCCCTGAGGATACTGCTAACTATATGAAGGCAATTACATCAAGGGAGCATCAGGAGGAAGTTCAAAAGATAGGTGGGACTGACTTCGGGTTTGCCTTTAAGGACCTTGCAAGGTTCAGGGTGAGTGTTTTTAAAGAAAGGGGGAATAT
>JAQVEU010000110.1 GCA_028697565.1 Candidatus Ratteibacteria bacterium | reverse complement strand
AATAGTTCCTCTATTCTTTTACTCTCCCCATTGATAGAGTTTATCATTCTATCCTTACTTTTTATCCTTCCAAGACATTGCTTTATAACAACAGGACTTGAACTATCTATACACACAGGCACCCCCTTCACTTCATTTACAATATCAATAAGCCACTCCATATCAGAGATTTCCCTTTCTTTCCCTTTGCCTGTCCCTGCATTCAGGTCAATGTAATGGGCACCACCCTCAATCTGTTTGGCAACAATTTTTTTTATATACTCCCTGTCTTTTTTTTCAATTGCCTCTGCGATTGGTCCTCTTGTAGCGTTTATAAGTTCCCCTATTATTATCATTTTACTCCTTTTAAAAAGCAAGATAGTTTATACTTTTTTAGAGATATTGTCAAAATATTGTACAGAGATATTTTATAGGATATTTTATAGTTGCCTGTGTTATAATATATCTTAATGAAGATTTCTGTAAAGGTTGTTGCCAACGCACGAAGCCCTAAAGTGGTTAAAGAAAATGATACAATAAAGGTATGGATTGATGCACCAGCAGTTGAGGGAAAGGCGAATAGACGGCTGGTAAAAATACTCTCAGAATATTATAATAAACCTGCAAGTTCATTTATCATTAAAAGTGGGCATAAGAGCAGGAAGAAGGTGATAGAGATACTGTAAGAGAGTAGCAATAATAAAGAATGCACAGAGACACAGAGTGTTAAACTCAAAATCTAAAACTCTAAACTCAAAAGTAAGGATGTTAATGTTAAACTCAAAATCTAAAACTCTAAACTCAAAAGTAAGGATGTTAATGTTAAACTCAAAATCTGAAACTCTAAACTATAAATAAAGGTATATAGAGATAAAATATGACAGGAATAGATGGGGAATCCATACTGGTGGAAAGGGCGAAAAACGGAGACCATAAAGCATTTGAGGACCTTATAAAGATGACAGGTGATAAGATATATAACCTTGGTTTGAGGTTGCTGCACAATAAGGAAGATGCTGCTGATATTATGCAGGAGACATACATCGCTGCCTATGAAAACCTTCCGAAATTCAAAGGCGCCTCCTCTTTTTCCACATGGCTATATAGAATTGCGACAAACTTTGCACTGATGAAGATGAGAAAGGACAAAGGAAAGAAGGTGCCAGAGGAACGGCTAAAAGAGTTATCAAAAAATGCCTATGATACCGCTATTACTGACTGGGCAGAAAGTCCTGTGGACCACCTGAAAAAACAAGAACTAAAAGAGGCACTGGATAGAGCCATAGAGTCCTTACCGCCAAAATATAGGTCTGTCTTTGTCCTGCACGATATTGAAGGAATGTCCATAGCAGAGATAGCGGATATCCTTTCCATATCTCAGGGAGCGGTGAAAACGAGGGCACACAGAAGCAGATTATACCTCAGAGAGAAACTCTCTGAATACTTTAATGAAAGAGCAAGAAAAGGGATGATGAGCGCATAAAATGAACAGACACTTTACCTGTGAAGATATTTTCCGGTTGCTGTCAGGGTACATAGATAATGAACTTGATACCCTGATGAGAGAGATAGTGGAAGAACACATTAAGGAGTGTGAAAGGTGTCTTTCTCTACTTCATACCATTGAAAAGACCATCGCCATCTCCAGAGAAACACACAGAAAAAAGAAGGTTCCAAAAAAGGTTGTTAACAGGGTTTATTATGAACTCAGGATAAGATACAAAAGGTAAAAATGGAAAACACACTTGTTATTATTGGTGGAGGTCCTGCTGGACTTACAGCAGGGATATACGCACTCAGGGCAGGAATAAAGACATCTATTATTGAAAAGACGTTTCCTGGTGGCAATATGCTTCTCACAGAAAAGATAGAGAACTACCCCGGCTTTCCTGAAGGAATCTCTGGTATAGAACTTGCGGAAAACATGAGAAGGCAATATCTACAATTTGGCGGTGAACTCATAAATGGGGAGGTCAAGAATATTTCTTTTGAAGACAACCGAAAGGTTGTCTATCTATCGGATGGTTCTGAGACAAAGGCAGATGCCATCATAATAGCAAGTGGCTCTTCAAAGAAAAAGATAGGTGTTGAGGGAGAGGATAAATACACAGGCAGGGGGGTATCTTTTTGTGCTATATGTGATGGGGCACTTTTTAAGGGAAAGAAGGTTGCAGTGATAGGTGGTGGCAACTCTGCCCTTGAAGAGGCAATATACCTTACAAGATATGCCGAGAGATGTTATCTTGTCCACAGGAGGGATACATTCAGGGCATCTGCATATCTTCAGGAAAAACTTAAACAATATCCTTTGATTACCCTGCTTCTTTCAAGGGTAGTCCGTAAGATAGAAGGAGATGGAGAAAAGGTAAAGGCGCTGGTGCTTGAAAATAAAGGCACAGGGGCAATAGAAACGATAGAGGTTGATGGCGTATTCATATCTGTTGGGCAGAGACCCAATGTTGACTTTATTAACGGGAAGATAGAACAAAACCCTTCCGGCTATATTATAACCGACTACAAGATGCAGACATCCATTAACGGGGTCTTTGCCTGTGGTGATGTGATAAGAAAGTCACTCTATCAGATTATCACTGCCTGCAGTGAAGGTGCTATAGCCGCAACCTCTGCGGAGCGATACCTTTCATCCCAGAATATTTAATACAAGAAGAGATTTTTTTGACTTTTAACATAGGAGATATAATGATAACAAAGGTATTGGTGGACTCGGCACATCCGGTGAACTATGCAAGGGTATATAAGTCAATACTTAAAGCACTTGAACACTTTGGAATATACTATCATCTGATAGACCTATCAAGAGGCAGGGTCTCTCTTACTGAACTTGAAGATACACATCTTCTTATAATTGCACAGGAAGGCACAGGTAAGTCACTGAGTGATGACGAGGCAACTGATATTCTTAAGATGGTCTCACGGGGTATGGGACTTGTTGTTCTTGATGGCTATCTTGAGTGGTATCCGGCCTCTTTCTTACAAGGAATTAACTTTGACAATATATCAGCAGAAAAGACATCTCTCCTGAAGGTGGTTCCTGAGACAACCCTTTCTACAAAGACATTAACGCAGGATGTGACACTTAAAAGGCACGTTCTTTCTTATTCTGTAAAGGAGACAGAAGGATGGTTCCCCTTCCTCCTTGACGAAAGGGGTAACACCTGTGGAGTATATAAAAGGGCAGGCAAAGGGAAGATAGTACTATATCTACTTTCTGCTTCTCTGTGGCAGGCAGAATGTCTGGGCTTTACCGAAGGACTGGATGGCATATTCAGAAACAGCATTGTCTGGGCAGCAAAGAAGCCGTATATTACCAGGGGTATGCCACCCTTTGTTACTGTCAGAATAGATGATGCATCCCTTTCAGGAAGTCCTGTAGCAAAATACAGAGAGACAGTAAGTAATCTTTTCTGGCTGGATATATTTAACACATATGGATTTGTTCCTATCACAGGACTTTTTGTGGATGATATAAAGAAGGAAGATGTGAAGGGGCTGCGGATAAAACACCAGGATGGACTTGCCGAATTTTCTCCACATGCCTTTTCAGACCCGAAGAATATCAATGAGTATCCTATATATATGAAGCATAGCGGAGAAGAATTTTCTGATGAAGAGTTAAAAAATAACTTTGAGAAGGTAGACAGAAAATTTGCTGAGTGGGACATAACTCCCTCTCTCACAGTCAATGCACACTTTGGAGAGATTGGACTGAGGGCACTACCCTTCCTTAAGACAAGGGGCCAGAGGTATCTTATGAATCCTATCAGGATAGGAAGGTTATGGGATGATGTCTCTTCTCATCAGTGGGATGTCGCGCCTTATGGGAAGCCTGCCTTTTCTATGGGGACTATTCCAGAGGATAAGGACTTTTTCAATGTGGTCTCACATCCAGGAGATATGAGTTCTTCTGTACCTGACTTTGACTTTCTCTGCGGATGCACAACATTCTGGAATGAGAGTTCTGATGCAGATGTAAAAAAGGCAGTGGAAAGAGGCACATTTCATATCCTCAGGGGACTGCAGAACGGATTTTTTGGCTGTCTTATGACACATGAACAGAGGATAGCATATCTTCAACCGGAAGAGTGGACAGAGATTATCAGGAATATCTCCACAGGGATAAGGAAGGTTCCACAC
>JAQVEU010000109.1 GCA_028697565.1 Candidatus Ratteibacteria bacterium | reverse complement strand
CCAACGGTTATATCTTTTTGAAACCAGAAATTAAAAAGAGTAAAACAATTTACCTGCCCAAACCGAATGTTAATGTCTCAAGGTGTACATTTTGTGGGCTCTGTAGTAAAGCGTGCTGTTATAATGCCATATCTGTGATTAAACCAAAAAAGAAGGTTTTGTTTTTTTATGAACTTTGCCACAGTTGTGGTGCCTGTTCCCTTGTTTGTCCGGAAAATGCCCTATATGAGGAACCGAAAGAAAAAGGAGAAGCAGAAGAAGGTATTGCAAAAGGTGGTTTTTTCTTTGCGCAAGGACGGATGAAAACATCAGAGGCAAGTCCCGTTTCTCTTGTCAAAGCAGTAAAAAAATATGCAAAAGACAACACAATAAATATTATTGATTCTTCTCCTGGCACCAGTTGTCCAGTAGTGCAGGCGGTTAAGGATACAGATTTCTGCCTTTTGGTAACAGAACCCACTCCTTTCGGACTTAACGACCTTATTTTGGCTGTTGAAATGGCCAGAAAACTAAAAGTACCAGCAGGGGTTATTATCAACCGTGCAGATATAGGCGATGACAAAGTGGAAAAATACTGTACAAAGGAAAACATCCCTATTCTTTTAACCATACCCTTCAAAAAGGAGATTGCGGCAGGGTATTCAAAGGGGATACCTCTGGTTGAGATATATCCTGAGTACATACAGATATTCAGAGATGTATTTATCCGTATTAAAGGTATAATTTATAATTAAAGGAAGGGACAGAAAAAGGAAAGAAAATTCCCATCTTTGTAAAGAGGGGTTAAGGGAGATTTTAGAGACGAAAAAATGTCTACTATACAAAACAAGAAGGAAAATGTTTTAACGAGGATAGTACTTGTAGTGGGAATATCCTTTTTTCTGATTATTCTCAACCTGTGGAATTCAGGAAATCTCGGAGTTATACTACAACTATTTAAAAATCCAAGGATTCAGGTTTTCACTATAGTTGTTACAGCAATACTACTGGAAGCAATCCCATTCATACTTATCGGGGCACTGTTATCAGGTCTGATAGAGGCTTTTGTCTCTGAAGAAAAAATCAGGAAGATATTTCCTTCCAACAGATTCCTGTCTGCTGTCATCGGCTCTTTTCTTGGAATTATTTTCCCTGTATGTTCCTGCGGTAATGTGGTTGTGGCAAAGAGATTATTCAAAAAAGGGGTTGACACTTCTGGCGTGCTGGCTTATATGCTTGCCTCACCTGTTATAAATCCTATAACATTTCTTTCAACACTTATCGCCTTTTCCTATTCATTACAAATTGCTGTCGGAAGAGTCCTGATTACCTTTATTGTAGCAGTTGCTATTTCCCTTATGCTCTCTAAAAACAAGGATATACTGAAAGAAGACACAGTAGAGTGCTGTTTCCATAATCACAACCTGTCTAAAACAGAAAGAATCTTTCACCATGCAGAAAATGATTTTTTATTGATGGGGAAATACCTTGTGCTTGGAGCAATTGCTGCTGGGATATTTCAGACATTTATATCACGGGAGGCATTTATCGCACTATCAGGAAATAAAGTCCTTTCTGTACTTTTGATGCAGATACTTGGAATACTTTTGTCTCTTTGCTCCTTTGCGGATGCGTTTGTTGCAAGTTCCTTTGTCAATATGCCTTCCTTTTCCAAGATTGCATTTATGGTTGCAGGACCTATGATGAATATAACTGTTTCCATACTTTATTTAGGAACATTCAAAAAGAGATTTGTTTTAAAACTTCTTATCTCCATATTCTTCGCTGTTCTTATATTAGGAACTTTAGGAACTTTTACAGGGAGGATGTAAATGGAAGTTTTTAAAAAAAGGGATTTCTATCAGGCACTGACGATATTTATATGGATTCTGTTTCTATTTTTTACAGTAGCAACAGGGAAATTAGAGATGTATATCAACAAAAGGTTTTTCCCTCTTACTATTATAGGATTACTTGTATTGTTAGCACTCTTTATAAATAAAATCAAAAGAGTTAAAAAAGAAGATACAGAAGATATCAATATCCAGTCATCACTGTCTTTCATAGCCCTCCTGTTTCCTGTTTTACTTGCAGTGGTTGTAAGACCCTGTTCTCTTCCGGGACTTGCAGCAAGCAAAAGAGGAATAAGCCAGGAGTTTGCAGGAGGAAATGTAATGGAGATTTTAAAAACGCAATTAGAGATGGAGGGGAATTACAAAAAACTGAATATAAAACAGGTCCTGATACTTGCAAAAGAGAAACCGGAAGAGATTGACGGAAAGGCGGTCTCTGTTGAGGGATTTGTTTTTAAGCAGAAGGACCCAGAGAGATTCATCCTCGTAAGGTTTCTGATTACCTGCTGTGCTGCTGATGCCACACCACTGGGGATAGATGTTTTGTATAGCAATACGAGAGAGTTAAAACAGGACTCCTGGGTAAAAGTATATGGGAAATGCAGGATAGAAGAAGACAAAATTATTATTATGGCTGATGATGTAAAAGAGACACAAAAACCGTCTAATGTTTATCTTTATTAAAAAAAGGAGGGTACTATGGAAAGGAAGAGTGTACATATCTGGAAAGAATTGAGACACCACCTGCCGTTTTCTGTTCTGAGCGTAAGTATCGGGCTTATGTTTGTGGGAATTTTTACTGTTATCACAGAAATGTTGGGAGTATTTGATATATCTCCTTATTCTGAAGAACTTTTCCATATCTTTCATCCTGTACATATGCTGTTTTCAGCCATAGCAACAACCGCTATGTTCTGGCAGCATGAAAGAAGGGTCTTTAAGGCAGTCGTTATTGGATTTGTCGGCTCTGTGGGAATATGTGGAATAAGTGATATTATCATACCTTATATATCCGGTTTTCTCCTTGGCGCACATATGCAGCTGCATATCTGTATTGTAGAGCATCCTCATCTTATATTACCCTTCGTTTTCCTTGGAATACTTATGGGTTTTCTTGCACCGGGAACATTGGAAAAACAGGAAGGGGTTATCTTTTCTCATTCCCTTCATGTTCTGGTAAGTGCTATTGCTTCTATACTATATCTTATCTCGTATGGTGTTACGGGATGGATTCACAGAATAGGGATTGTCTTAATCTATATGGTTCTGGCAGTGGTAATACCCTGCTGCACCAGTGATATTGTTTTTCCTTTGTTATTCACGAAAGAAGAAAAATAATATGAAAACGGTTGTTGTTATAAGCGGAAAGGGAGGGACAGGCAAAACATTTTTTACTGCATCCCTTGCAGTAATTGTAAAAAGCAAGGTGATGGTGGACTGTGATGTAGATGCCGCCAATCTCTATATCCTGCTACATCCTGAAATTGAAAAAGAAGAAATATTTAAGGGTGGATATGAGGCAGAGATAGACGAGGATATATGCATCAGGTGTGGAAAGTGTCTTGCAATCTGCCGGTTTGAAGCAGTTAAAACAGTAAAGGATAATAAAGGCACAATTGATAGAATTGTCATAGACCCGTTTTCCTGTGAGGGATGTGGCGCCTGCACCTACGGATGCCCTGTTGAAGCAATATCCATAAATGAAAAGGAGAGTGGAAGATACTTTATATCCAATACAAAATACGGACCTTTTGTATTTGCAAAGATGGATATAGCGGCGGAAAACTCAGGTAAACTGGTAACAAAAATAAGGCAAGAGGGGTATAAATTAGCAGAAGAAAGAAGCGCTGACTATATTATCATAGACGGACCACCGGGTATAGGATGTCCTGTCATTGCCTCTATGTCAGGTACAGACCTTGCACTTATAATAACCGAACCGACACTTTCAGGGATAAGTGATATGGAACGGGTAATGGAGGTTGCCACCTTCTTTGGGATTGAGGCAAAAGTGGTGATAAATAAGTATGACCTTAATACTGAAAATACTGTGAAGATAGAGAAGATATGCAAGGATAGAAATATTAATATTGTTGGATATATCCCTTTCTCAGAAAATGTTCCTGCATCAATAGTTCAGACAGTTCCCTATGTTGAGTTTTCTGATGATATTGTGTCAGAAGCAATAAAAGATATATGGAAGAATATAACAAAACAGGGAGAGTTATGAAAACACAAATGGAACAACTGCAAGATAAAATAAACGAACGTATGAGTAAAATAAAACATAAAATTTTGGTTATGAG
>JAQVEU010000108.1 GCA_028697565.1 Candidatus Ratteibacteria bacterium | reverse complement strand
AAAGAATCCGGAGGTGTATATGATAAGCAAAGAAAAAGAGATGGAACTGAAGAAAAGAGCACTCACCCTTCTGCAAAAGGCAGGGATAGTAATCACAGAGAAAGAGTTTCAAGATATGGAGGTTGTAGAGTTGGGACTTGGTATACCAGAGATAATAGGACTGCTGATAGTTGTCTATGAGAATAATGACAGGTACTGTGCAAAAGAACTTATTATGCTACCACGTCAGACCTGCCCTGAACATAGACATCCAGCACTATCTCCATCAAACCCGGGAAAGCAGGAGACATTCAGGTGCAGGTATGGAGAGGTATATCTTTATGTGCCCGGGGAGCCAGTAAAAAAGCCAAAGGCAGTGTTAAAAGCAAGAAAAGAATACTTTACTGTCTGGCATGAGATAGTCCTTAAACCAGGGCAGCAGTACACCATTCCACCGGATACACTACACTGGTTTCAGGCAGGCGATGAAGGTGCAATTGTCTCTGAATTTTCTTCAACAAGTTCAGACGAGACAGATGTGTTCACTGACCCGGATATCAAAAGGGTATAACAGGAGTTTTAGGTAATATGATGCGATTCTACAACACTCTGACAAAAAAAAAGGAAGAGTTCAGACCTATAAAAGAGGGGGTTGTTGGACTTTACACCTGCGGTCCAACTGTATATGACCTTGCACATATTGGAAACTTCCGTGCCTATGTATTTGAGGACTTACTTCACAGATACCTTGAGTATAGGAGATTTAAGGTCATAAGGGTGATGAATATTACGGATGTGGATGACAAGACAATAAGGGGCTCTCAGAAAGAAGGAGTTAGTTTGAGGGAATTTACAGACAGATATATCTCCGCCTTTCTTGAAGATATGGAAAAACTACGGTTAAAAAAGCCCGACTACCTCCCCAGAGCAACAGAACATATTCAGGAGATGGTTTCCCTTATAAAAGTACTTCTGCAAAAAGGATATGCATATAGAAGGGATGGCTCCATCTATTTCAGTATATCAAAATTTACTTCCTATGGAGCACTTTCAGGTATAGACCTCTCGGAGATAAAGCCAGGTGTAAGGGTGGATGTAGATGAATATGAAAAGGAGGATGTAAGGGACTTTGCCCTGTGGAAGGAAGCGAAAGAAGGGGTGTACTGGGACACAGAGATTGGAAGGGGAAGACCTGGATGGCATATAGAGTGTTCTGCAATGAGCATGAAGTACCTTGGAGAGACATTTGACATCCACACAGGTGGCATTGACAACATATTTCCACACCATGAGAATGAGATTGCACAGAGTGAGGCAGCCACAGGAAAAAAATTTGTAAACTACTGGCTCCACTGTGCACACCTGCTTGTCAATAATGAAAAGATGTCAAAGTCAAAGGGAAATTTTTATACACTGAGGGACATACTTAATAAGGGATATAACCCTGTGGCTATAAGATACCTATTACTTTCCACACACTACAGAGACCCACTAAATTTTACAGAAAAGTCCCTCATACAAGCAGAAAATACAATTAAAAATTACAATGCCTTCTATCAGGCACTGGACTTCTGTAAAACAGATAAGACAGACAACAGGTCCGTAAAAGATGAAATAGAAAAGGCAAGAGAGTTATTTATAAAAGGGCTGGATGATGACCTCAACATATCCCTTGCGCTTTCCGGGATATTCAATCTTATGAGGACTGTCAATATTTCTATAGCAGATGGGTCCCTTGGGATAAAAGATGCATCAGAGGTAAAGAGATTTCTTGAAGAGGTAGATGGTGTGATGGCAGTCATTGATAGAGAGAAGGCAGAACTTACAGAAGAAGAAAAAGGGATGATTAAAGAGAGGGAACAGGCAAGAAAAAACAGGGACTTTAAGAGGGCGGATGAGATAAGGGAGGCATTAAAAAATAAAGGGATTGTATTAGAAGACACATCATACGGAACACGATGGAAAAAAGATTAAGAAAAAAAGGGATGACACTTATTGAGGTGCTTGTTGTTATAGCAATAATCTCTGTTCTTGCGGCGCTTTCACTTCCTGCCTACAATAAGGCAAAGTCAAGGGCACTGCTGGTAAAAACACAGGCAATTATAAATGCTGTTGAGGCAGCACTCTCTATGTATGGTACTGATTTTGGTGACTATCCGTACTATACGGGAGAGGGAAGCAGTATCCTCGTATATGTCTTACAGGGTCCTGTTGACAGTGTCTTCTGGAAAGGTCCTTATATGCGGTTTAAGACAGCAGACACTGATAGAGAAGGGAACATCCTCGACCCATGGAAAAACCCGCTTTACTACAAATATCCACAGGATGAACATCCAAATGTTCCCTATATCATTGTCTCTGCCGGCCCTGATAGAAGGTTTGATACACCTGATGATATAGGTAATTGGTAACTACTGAATAATAAAATCTTTTCTGTGTCTATCTATAGAGTCAAGCATATTTAGAAGAGAAACGTCCAGCATTTTTTGTTTCTCAATATCTGGAACTTTTCTTATTGCACGAACTCTAACACCAATAATAGTTTCTTTCAGTGCATAAAAAAGATTTACTGCATCCTTTTCTGTAAATAAAAACTCTTTCTTGTAGGCATCTATAAAAACCTTTACAGCAGAAATGTCTATCTCGCAGGGTTGCACCAGGGACCATATATTACCTCCGTCAACAGGGTGTTTTCTTTTGAAACAGAAATATATAATCCCTCTTGAGATATCGTAAAGCGTATTCTGAAAAGATGTCCAGTCAAAGTCAAATATACCGGCAACTTTTTTCTCTTTGAATTTCACATTGGCAGTGGTGTAATCACCATGGGTAATACTGTGTGTGAGTGTCTCTGTATGAAAATTTTGTATAAGAATATCTGTTTCTTTAAGCACCTTTTTCACCACAGGATTTCTGTCAGGAGAAAAAGAAGGAAGTTTTTTGATGTATCCTATAAGTTCATCTTTTATAAGGGAAGGATGTAACTCCCTTTTCCACTCTTTTTTACCATTGGGAGAAAAATTTTTAAGAGCATTGTGCATAAAGCCAAGAGTTCTTCCTGCATCCATTATCTCTTCTTTATCTTCATCTGTGAAATCTTCAAGCCCCTCAATGAATTTGAAGAGTTCATAAACTTTGCCTTCATAAAAACAGAATGTTTTATTTTTAATGGTTGCTTCGGGAATGGATACAGGGAAACCACTTCTGTGGAGATATGTTAAAACAGAGTGGTCAAAAAGAATAATTTCCTCAGGACAAAATTCTTCCCTTCTCTGTTTCAAAATATATCTCATGGAAGGTGTCTCTACAATGTATTTGGGAGATGCAGTCCCTCCGCCACACGCAATAGATTTTATTTCGTTAATCCCGAATTCTTTAAGTATAGAATAGATGTCAATGTTATCATGCATCTTATCTCTGTACTGCGAGTTTGTTTAATGCATAAAACAGTACCCTGTAATAGGAAAGAAACCTCTCCGGTTCAGGATTCCCCATTATTTCTGTCAGGACTATGGTACTCACAGGCAGTCCCAAGACCTACAAGTTTTACCGGCGATGCATCAAACTTCTTACGGACAACTACCCTCTCCTCTTTTGACAATCTCGGTTCAACCCCATGTCTATGCGAGGTTCTTAGTTCAACCCCCCTCGTGTTTTAAGAAGAAAGGTTAATATAAAAAATGTTAAAAGTCAAAAATATGTACAAGTTCATAGATATACATTGATTTGACTTATTCCTGAAATTGTCCTAAAATAATACTGTTGAAGGTAAAAAAGGACATGACAATGGGGAAAAAACCAAAGGTACTTATTACGGACTCTCTTGAAAAGGAAGGTGTGGATATATTAAAAGACGCCGGATTTGAGGTAAAGGAGACAGGGAAACTTTCTCCCGAGCAGTTGTGCGAAATTATAGATGACTATGATGCTGTGGTTGTGAGAAGTGCAACCAAGATCACCCGCCCTGTAATAGAAAAAGGGAAGAATCTGAAAATTATAGGCCGTGCTGGTGTAGGACTTGACAATATAGACATAGAAGCAGCAACCCATGCAGGCATTATTGTAATGAATGCCCCTGAAGGTAATACACTTTCTGTGGCTGAACATACAATAGGAATGCAACTTGCTCTTGTAAGAAACATTCCGGCGGCAAACCAGGCACTCAAGAATGGGCAGTG
>JAQVEU010000004.1 GCA_028697565.1 Candidatus Ratteibacteria bacterium | reverse complement strand
TATCTGTCGGATATCAAGCATTTTTTATGTACTCCACAAATTTTTTAATTCTTCTATTCAATCTTTTTTGTCTAAATTTTTCCAACAACTCATATAACCTATCTTCTCTACACTTTTCAAAAAAGGCATCTTTATTAAATCGCATACTCTCAAAATCCACATAACATTTAAGATTAGTATGTAAAAGTAGTCAAGAATAGATTTTTCAGGGCAGGCTATCTTAAAGACCTTGTTGCCAATAAAAAACAATAGTTTTGAATTTTGAGGGAAGCGGGGTATAATTTTTGTGAGGGGGATAGTATGAAAAATATGATAGAAGGAGTGAAGGTCAAAAAGTTAAATGTGATACCTGATGAACGAGGGCGACTTATGGAGATTTTAAGGAGTGATGATGAGGTCTTTAAGAAGTTCGGCCAGGTATATCTTACAACTACATATCCTGGTGTTGTAAAGGCATGGCATGCACATAAACTTCAGGATGATAATATTGCTGTGGTAAAGGGGATGATAAAACTTGTCGTATGTGATTTAAGGGAAGGGAGCAGTACCTATGGAGTGCTCAATGAGTTCTTCATAGGGGAACATAATCCATTGCTTGTCCATATCCCTGCTGGTGTTTACCATGGATTTAAGGGAATAGGGGACCAAGAGGCACTGGTAATTAATGTGCCAACCAATACCTATAACTACAAAGACCCTGATGAATTACGGCTTCCTTTTGATACAGATAAGATACCCTATGACTGGGAAAGGAGAAACTATTGACTATGAAGGGACTGATTAAAAGTTATGAAGAAAAAATTAATGAAAACATAGGGTATATAAAAGATATCTCTACCACATATAGAATTGAAAAAGAAAAAATAAGAGAATATGGAATCCATTTTACATCCTCTGAAATATTTAAAAGATATATTTTCCCTGAAATCCAAAATTTTCTTTATAATTATGTTTTTGTTGACTTGTTTTGTGGTGAAGGTAATTTAATTTTACCTATCTTGGAGTTCATCCCTGAAGAAAAGAGAGAAGCATATTTTAAAGACCATCTTTACCTATTTGATATTCAAAAGGAAATGGTTGAGAAAAGCGTCAAAAAAGCAATAAAATATGGAATTTTAGAAAATGTGGCGAGAGAAAATATAAGAGTTCAAGATACATTAAAAAATTATCCTCTTTTTATTAAGAATTTAAAATACCCTGTTTATCATATTACTAATCCACCTTATCTCTACATCGGATATATAGCAAAAAACTCAGAAAGAAATTTAGAGTATTTTTCTGGCGAAAATAGTGGTTTTCAAGATTTATATCAGATTGCTTTAATGAATGATTTAAGAAATGACATAAAAAAACTTGTTTATATTATTCCCACAAATTTTCTGTTTGGTTTTTCTTCTGCAAATAAAATTAGAATGGATTTTTTACCATTTTATGAGATAAAAAAAGCGATTATTTTTGAAAGGCAAATTTTTGAATTTACAGGAACAAATGTTTGTATATGTTTTTTTGAGAAAGTAGAAAAAGTTAATAAAAAAAGTATTACTTTCCAGGCAATTAAGATAAATAAAAATAGGTCTATTAAAAAAATTTATTCTCTTTCTCCTGAAAATTCTTACAGAGCAGGAAGTGAATTTAATGAATTCATTTCTTTATATGGGAAGAAGAATGTTTTTAATATTAAATTCTATTTAACAATTGATGAAGTAATAAAAAATAAAGGTAAAAATCCTGTTAAACTTTTAGATGTAAATAGTTTTTCGGATGGATACTATAAATTTAAAACATATATGGTAAATCAAAATCTTTACAAAACAATCAAGAATAATCCTTTATTTATCAGAACGCTTGATACTGGAAAATGGGAAGGGCGGGCTGGTATTTACAATATAAAAGAAGTTTTTGGAGTAGACGGTATTTTAGTTACTAAAGAAAAATACAGAACTCATCCCATTCAGATTTTTATTACGCCTTCTCTTAGTGAAGATGATTTAGAATTATTAAAAAATTACTTTAATCTTGTTCTTGAGTATTTTAGAGATATTACTGATAGTGAATTTTTAACAACATTTAAATATTCTAATTCTGAATATGTAAGAAAATATTTAGGGCTTTCCCAAACAAAAAAATTGATAGAGACATTCCCTATTTATTTAATGAGTGATAAAGAAAAACAGGTATTAAAAATTTTAGTTCAACAGAAAAATGTTGAGGATATTAAATATATTTTAAACAATTTAGAAACAGAAAGTAATAATTTATTTTAAAATGAACAAATTTTTAGAAAAAACTATTAAAATAGCAATAGATAATTCATATTTAGATACGTTGTTAGATATTTATCCTCCAGAAGAAATTGAAAGAGGATTAGTTGTTGAAAATTTTACGTCAGAATTAAAAGATATTTTTACGCAAAAAGAAGATGAAAAACTACTTGAAGAGTTAATAAAATTAAAAAAGAAAGGGTTTAAATTCCCAATAGAAAATTCTTATGTGAATATTATTTCATATTCTCCTAAACTTATCTATACAAATCCTAAAACAGTAAAAAATATATGTAAAGAATTATATAAGTTATCGTATGAAAAACTTAAAGAAAATTTAGAAACATCTAAAAAAGCAAGCAGAAGAATGGGACATATGTTCCAAAGTTGGTTAAAGAAAAAATATAGGTTTGTAAATGAAGAAACCATTGAAAATATAAAAGATGAAATTGTATTTTTAGATGGTAGTGATAAAACCTTAAAGGACTTTGCCCAGAGAAAATTGAAATGTCAATTTAAGGATTTAACAAAAGGAATTGACTTTCTTGTAAAGGTATTTTCAAAGTATTATATTATAGGGACTGCTAAATTTCTCACTGATTTTGGAGGTTCTCAAACCAATCAATTTTATGAAGCAATGAACTTTATAAGAGAAACAAAGGCACCTAAAAATGTAAAAAGAATTGCTATTGTTGACGGAATTGTCTGGTTTGCAAAAAAAGGCAAAATAAAAGAGCGAATTGAAAGCATTAAAGATGACGAACTGGTTTTTAGTGCTTTACTATTAGATGAATTTTTGAAAGGAGGAACTATTAAGTGAAGGGAGTTATTCTGGCTGGGGGGTTAGGGAAAAGGCTATATCCACTTACCAAGGTTACCAATAAACACCTTCTACCTGTCTTCAACAAGCCGATGATTTATTATCCTATAGAGACACTAATAGAGGCAGGTATAAGAGATATTCTGATAGTTACTGGCGGCAGTTCTGCGGGTGATTTTCTGCGGCTTTTGGGTAATGGTAAAGAGTTCGGACTGAAGCACATAAACTATACCTACCAGGAGGGTGAAGGAGGAATTGCGGATGCCCTTTCTCTTGCTGAACACTTTGTGGGCAATAACAGGTTTGTGGTGATATTAGGGGACAATATTATAGAAAAAGGTATAAAAAAAGAGGTGGATATATTTAGAAAACAGGATGAAGGTGCAAGAATCCTGCTCAAAGAGGTGGACAGCCCCGAAAGATTTGGTGTGGCAGAGATAGAAAATGGAAGGATTATAAAGATCATAGAAAAACCGAAAAGACCACCTTCAAACCTTGCTGTGACAGGGGTGTATATGTATGATAGATATGCCTTTGATATCATAAGGACACTGAAGCCATCAGGGCGTGGGGAACTTGAAATTACAGATGTGAATAACAGATATCTTAAAAAAGGGAAACTTACCTTTGGTGTTATGGACGGATGGTGGACTGATGCAGGAACATTTGAATCACTTTTAAGGGCAAACAACCTTGTGTATGAAAAGTTGTTAAAAATGGAGAAGAAGAAATGAAACTTGTGGTAACAGGTGGTGCTGGTTTTATCGGCTCACACTTTATAAGATATATCCTTAATAATTATCCAGATTATAGGGTCCTAAATATTGATAAACTTACCTATGCAGGAAATATTGAAAATATTAAGGATGTAGAGAACCATCCAAACTACAGGTTTCTGAAGGCAGATATATGTGAAAGAGGCATTGAAGAGGCAATAACTGACTATGATGTAGTTATTAATTTTGCTGCTGAATCCCATGTTGATAGGTCAATACAGGAACCGGAGGCATTTTTGAAGACGGATGTTATGGGAACATTTAATCTTCTGGAAATATCAAGAAAAAAGGGGATACAGAGATATATCCAGATATCAACCGATGAAGTTTTTGGCAGTGCAGATGAGGGACAGATGTTTTACGAGGAGAGCCCACTTAATCCATCCAGTCCTTATTCTGCAAGTAAGGCAGCAGCAGACCTGCTTGCCCTCTCCTATTATAGAACCTATAAGACACCAGTGATAATTATCCGTAGTACCAACAACTATGGACCAAATCAGTATCCTGAAAAGTTTATCCCTCTTTTTATAACAAATGCTATTGAAGATAAGATACTTCCCTTATATGGTGATGGGAAAAATGTAAGGGACTGGCTCTTTGTTCTTGACAACTGTAGAGGAATAGATGTGATATTGCACAGAGGAAAGGAAGGAGAGATATATAACATAGCAGGGGGAAATGAAAAAGAGAATATATTTATTGCAAAAAAGATACTTGAATATCTCGGTAAGCCAGACACACTAATAAAGTTTGTTAAGGACAGGCCCGGCCATGACAGAAGGTATAGCATCTCCTGTGAAAAGATAAAAAGGTTGGGGTGGCAGCCCATTGTTTCTCTTGAGGAAGGACTAAAACAAACTGTTGGATGGTATAAAAATAATGAGGACTGGTGGAAAAAAATTAAAAATGGTGAATTTCTTGAATATTACAGGAGGTACTACGAACTATGAAGGTCTTAATTACAGGTGGTAAGGGTATGGTGGGAAGTTTTTTTAAGGATGCCTTTATGGAGGTAGGGGATACCGTATATGCACCTGGCAGGGAAGAGATGGATATAACAGACAGAGAAAAGGTTCTTGAAACCATAAGGATGATAAAACCAGATGTGCTTATCCACTGTGCTGCTTACACTGATGTAGATGGATGCACGTTAAATAATAGGAAGGCGTATCTTGTTAATGCAGTTGGGACCCAGTATGTGACAGAGGGGTGTGTGGATGTAGACAGTAGGATGGTATATATCAGCACCGACTTTGTATTTGATGGAAAGAAGACAACTCCTTATTCAGAGGTGGATGTCCCCTGCCCTTTAAGTGTATATGGACAGACAAAACTCCTTGGAGAGTATTATATCTCTCATTTCCTCAAAAGGTTTCTTATTTTAAGAACTTCAAGGATATTCGGGGAAAAGGGGAAAAATTTTGCTTCATCTTTGCCTTCTTTAATGAAAAAAGAAAAAAAACTTGTTCTGACCAGCAATCTTGTTAATTCCCCTACCTATGTTGCTGACCTTGTCAATGCAGTTATGTTTCTTATAAAAAAAGGGGGGGCAGGTATAGTGAATGTGTGTAATAAGGGTGAGTGTTCCTGGTATGAATATGCCTTGAAAATAAAGGAGTTTCTTAAAATTATAGATGTGGAACTTATCCCTGTGGAGTTTGAAGATTTTCAAAACAGGAAGGCGGAAAGGCCACGTTATTCAGTACTTGATACATCTCTGCTTGAATCACTTGGTATTTCAATGCCACACTGGGAGGGAGCCCTTCAAAAATTTCTTGGATAGGGGGTATAATAATAAACTCAAAATCTCAAACTATAAACTATAAACAAAAGAACTGAGTGAATATTGGAAGATTAGAATATAGAAGAAACTTAAAATTCATTATAACAAGGAGGGAGATATGCCAGAAAAGTTGAAAGGGAATATGTTGATAGCACAGAGCGGTGGTCCGACAGTGGTTATCAATCAAAGTATTGTAGGAGCAATTATAGAGGCAAAAAAACACAAAGAGATAAAGGGAATATATGGCTCACTTAACGGAATTAAGGGTGTAATGGAAGAGCGACTGATAGACCTTAAAAAAGAGTCATTGCAAAATCTCAAAAAGGTCGCACATACTCCCTGTGCAGCATTAGGAAGTGTCAGGAAAAAGCCCTCGGAGCAGGACTGTGATGTTATATTCAAGATGTTGCAGAAGTATGATGTGAGGTACTTCTTTTACATAGGAGGTAATGACTCTGCTGAGACAGCAAATATACTCAATGAAAATGCAAAAAAGGTGAACTATGAGTTCAGGTGTTTCCATATCCCCAAGACCATAGACAACGACCTTCTTGAAAATGACCACACACCAGGATATGGAAGTGCTGCAAAATTTGTGGCAATGGCTGTGATGGGAGATAACCTTGACAATATATCCCTGCCTGGTGTAAAGATAGATGTGATTATGGGAAGGCATGCCGGCTTTCTTGTTGCAGCAACATCTCTCGCACGTGTTTATGAGGGAGATGGTCCTCATCTCATATACTTCCCTGAAAGACCTTTCAGTAAGGAGCAATTTCTAAAGGATGTGGAGACAGTATATTCAAGGTATGGCAGGTGCCTGATAACTGTTTCAGAAGGTATAAGTGATGAAAATGGAGAGCCGATTGCTTCAAAGTTTATAAAAGAGGTGGATGCACATGGAAATGTTCAGTTAAGCGGTACAGGGGCGCTTGGTGACCTGCTTGCTAATTTTGTGAAGAATGAACTTAATATCGGCCGTGTAAGGGCAGACACATTCGGGTATCTACAACGTTCCTTCCCTGGGATATACTCAGATATTGATGCAAAAGAGGCATATCAGGTAGGTGTCCTTGCTGTGAAATACGCTACCTCAGGAAGATTAGAAAGTGGTTCTGTATCAATAAAGAGAAAAGAAGGTAAAAAGTATGCGGTATACTTTGAACCAGTGGAACTTACAAAGGTTGCAAAGCAGACCAGGAGTATGCCTGACAATTTTATCAATAGTGAAGGTAATAATACTACAGAGGCATTTATTGATTATGCAAAACCATTGGCTGGTAAACTTCCTGAAATAGGTGTATTGAAAAAGTATCCATTGAAGAAGCAGTAAACTCAAGGTCCAAAACTCTAAAATTTCCCCCTCACCAAACCCCCTCTAACTCCCCCTTATCAAGGGGAGAACCTACATCCTCTCCCATAAGTGGCGAGGGAAATAGAGAAGGGAGTAGTTGCTACTTAAATATAACGTTTCCCAAGAATAAGCAGAAGCCCCATTATCATAAGAAGTATCCCTGTTATTATCTCAACGGGGTGTGTGTGCCGTTTAAAAAAAGATAATACACCCAACATTTTATTAATAAGGATTGTTGTTATAATAAATGGCACACCGATACCAATGGAATAGGAGACGAGTAGTATGATGCCTCTTAAAACTGTCTCCTGTGATGAGGCAACTATAAGTATTGAGGCAAGTACCGGTCCCACACAGGGTGTCCAGCCAGCAGCAAATACCATACCTATAAGGAATGCACCTGTATATCCGCTTACTATCCTATTCATCTGGACCTTTTTTTGTCTGTAAAGGGGGATTATTTTCAAGAGACCTGTGAGATGTAGTCCAAAGAGTATAATAATAGTTCCACCTGCGAGCCTTAAAATCTTCTGCCTGGTAAGAAGGTATTTACCGAGGTATGTAGCAGATGCCCCTAATATTGTGAAGATAAATGTAAAACCCGCTATAAAGGATAGAACAAGAGAAAGATTTTTTATCCAGTTTTTACTACCTTCTGCTATGTTTTCCACAGAGACCCCTGTAATATAGGATAGATATGCAGGGATTAGGGGAAGTATACAGGGACTGAAAAAAGAAAGGACACCCGCGGCAAAACTTAAAAAGACAGAATAGTTTTGAGTTATATCCATTGTGTATTATTATATATCGTAATAGAAAAAAAACTAAATGGGAGGGGTGATGAAGATAAAAAAGGTAAATCTGGGCTTTGATGTAGAGCCATTCAGTACACCACTTGGTTTTAAAGGAGGGTATCTTACAGGGGCATGGCAGACAATTGTATATGCAGAGACAGAAAACAATTTCGGTATAGGACTTGGCACCCAGAGTGTCTTATGGTCGGACGCAGATGTCTTCTCATCTCACAGTGAGGCAGGTGGTAATGCACTAATGTTTTCTGTCACAGAGTATGCGGCAGGGAGGCTTAAAGACAGAGAGATAGAAGACCCTATTACATTTCTTGAGTCATCTGTAGAGGATATACATTCCTATGCAAAGAAGATTACAGGGAAGGAAAATTTAAGGAAGACATTTACCCTTAATGCACTTGTAGCGCTGGATAATGCACTCTGGGTTCTTTATGCAAAGGATACAGGAAGACAGGACTTTCTTGAGATGATACCTCCTGCTTACCGTGGACCATTGAAATATAAACACTCGCTTGTTGCCTGTATCCCTTTAATGTCATATGCTGTCCCTCTTGAAGATATAGGCAAAGCCATAGATGAAGGGTTCTTCACACTAAAGATAAAAATTGGTTCAGACCCTGATAAGGATGGTGACAGAGAGAAAATGTTAAGGTGGGATACAGAGAGGATTAAAAGTATTCATGAGAGATTTGGAGATATACCAACCCCCTACACTGAGAATGGTAAACTCCCATACTATTTTGATGCGAATGGCAGATATGACAGTAAGGAGCGGTTATGGAAACTGATTGACTTTATAGATGGGCTCGGTGCACTTGACAGAGTGATAATAATGGAAGAGCCGTTTCCTGAAGAGTTAGAAGTAGATGTAGGTGAGTTTCCTGTAAGGATTGTTGCAGATGAAAGTGCCCATACAGATGAGGATGTGATAAAGAGAAGTCAGATGGGATATAAAGGGGTAGCACTTAAACCCATAGCCAAGACACTGAGTATGACACTGAAGATTGTTAAAGAGGCAGAAAGGTTGGGTATGGACTATTTTTGTGCTGACCTTACAGTTATACCTCCACTTGTTGAGTGGAACAAGAATCTTGCATGCAGGTTAAAACCACTCCCAGGACTTAAGATACCTGTGGTTGAGTCCAATGGCCATCAAAGCTACAGGGACTGGGGCAAACTTATACAGAGGCATCCTTTTCCAGAGGCAGAGTGGGTTGTGCCTGTGGATGGCATATTCCACCTTACTCCTGATTTTTATGCAAAGAGTGGCGGCATATTTGATGTGTCAGAGTATTATAAATCAAAAGTGTAAAATTATCTTGCCTTGATAGATAAAAGTCGAACTGTACTTCCAGCCCTTTTGATACAGTCAAGGACATTTTCAATATTATCAATTATTTCATAGACAAGGATGGTCAGTTGCGGGCCTAAAGATGTTTTTATCAATGCCTGTATTAGGCCCCGTCGTCTGTTATCACCTTCCTCTTCAATTATCTCAATCTGTGCACATACCTCCATCACCGTATCTGCTTCGCTATTCACAAGTGCATTTATCGCTGACATCAGTTTCTCAGCCGCCTTGACTGCTAATAAACTATCATCAAGAAGAAGTTTATCAAGTTCTTCAGATGGCCCTTTTTCAAAAAACTCAAGTAATCTGACCACACCTTTTGCGCTGTCTGCTATGTCATTCAAACTTTCATTCAGGAGTATAAGGTCTTCCCTGTCAGGTGGCAGGAACATACCCTTTGATAGTTCACCCATTATCTTTATTTTAATCTCATCTCCCTCACGTTCAGTGTTTTTTGCCCTGTTGATATGTTGATTTTTAAGGGTGATGTCGTTTTTCATCAGTGCCTCAATGCTGCCTTTCATCTCTACCACGCACTCATATGACTTTTCCATATGTTTCAGCACAAGGTTTAATATCTCTTCTTCTCCCTTATCTCCAAGCCATGCCAGAATGTTTCTTGTCCTTTCCATTCTGTCACCCTCCTTTTGTTAATGTTAAAAGTATCCCTAATGTTATGTATGTTATTATACCCGAGATAAACGGAGTTACTGCCCATGTAACTACTATATCGCGTCCTAACTTCAGGTTCACTGTTTTTATTCCCTGAACAAGTCCTGCACCCCAGACCGCTCCTACAATTGCGTGTGAGGTAGAGACAGGAATACCAAAGCGGGTGTACAGATGCACATTTAAAGCAGTGGCTATCTCAATAGCAATGGTCATAAGAGGTGTAATATGTGTTATTTTGAATCCCACTGTTTCAATAACCCTGTATCCCCAGGTAATAACACCTATCCCTATTGCAAGTGCTCCTATAACTGCTGCCTGTTGAGAGCTGACTTTTTGTATTCCTATTAAAATTCCTGTGGCATTAGCAACATCATTTGCACCCCATGAGAAAGCAAGATATGCACTTGTAATGTATATAAGGACATACATTATGGCACGGTGATGCCTTCTTATCACAGGAATTCTGAAAAAAGACCTGCAGATATAATAAAACAGTACAGTAAAAACACAGGAACCTATAGGAGTAAGTATCCAGCATATAAATATCTGTATTATCTTTTCCAGATGGAGAGAGGTGCCTAAGACAAGCCCTCCGCCGGCAACAGCACCCACGATAGAATGCGATGTTGATACAGGGAACTTTTTATAGGTAGCAATGGTTCCCCATACTGCTGCACTAAAAAGTGATGTAAGTGCAAGAAGGTTTCTTTCATTAAGCGGAAGACAATTTATATCAACAACACCTGTGCCTATTGTTTTTATCACATTACCGCCAAGAAAAACTGCCCCAAGAAAACAAAATACACAGGTTATGGCAATACCTACCTTTAAAGGCATCATTCCTGAGCCAATATCCGCTCCAATACAGTTGGCAGCATCATTGGCTCCCATTGACCAGCCCATATATAAAGCTGCGAGAATTATAGGGATGAAAATCATAATATATAATATAAAGTAAAAATGTAAAACTCAAAAGTCAAAACTTAAAATCCATCCCAACCTTCCTTTAATAAAGAAAGGAGAAATCCCCCCATTCCCCCCTTTTATAAAGGTTCTCTCCTTTGACAAGGCAGTGTAAGAGGGGATTTAGGTTCTTCCCTTTTGTAAATGGAAGTCGGAAGGGATTTCGGGATTGAGGGGGATTTCAGCACTCTGTGCCTTTGTGCCTAATATACCAATCTTTATTGATATATTATAACAGATATTGCAGAACTTTGGCAATAAACTTGACAGGGATTTTTTCAGAGGTATAATTATTATATGAATGATATGATTACAACCTTGCAAGAAACATATAGAAACATAAAACCGCTGATAGAAGAACGGATGGAAGAGCTTAAAAGGGGTAAAACAGAAGAAGATATAGCAAAGGAGTTTTTTTTCTGTCTCTTGACACCTCAGTGTAGAGCAAGGGTATGCTGGGACAACATTGAAAATCTTTATAACAAAGGAATCTTACAGAAAGGGGACCGAAAAACCATCGCAGACAATTTTTATGGTATTAGATTCAGAAATAACAAGGCAGATTATATTGTAGAGGCAAGGGACAAATTTTTCAATGGTGGATGTTCTTTGAAAAAGATCATTGATAGCAATAAAGACCCAATTGTTTTAAGAGAATATATAGTATCTAATGTAAGAGGTATGGGATGGAAGGAGGCAAGCCATTTCTTAAGAAATATCGGTAGGGGAGAAAAGTTTGCTATACTTGACAGACATATACTGAAAGGACTATATATGTGTGCTATTATAAAAAGTATCCCGGGCACACTTACAAAAGCAAGATATATGGATATAGAAAACAGTATGAGAGATTTTGCTGATAATATAGGTATTCCTCTTGCACATCTTGACCTTGTGTTCTGGTACTGTTTCAATAAGGAGATATTTAAGTGAAAAAGGAAGATATATCAAAAATACTTGAGAATAACGAGGTACCTGTCTCATATCACAGGTTGAAAATTCTTGAGTTCCTTATAAATAACAGAATACATCCATCTGTTGATGATGTATATAAAAAACTTCTAACTGATATACCAACCCTTTCAAAGACCACTGTTTATAATACACTAAAGGTCTTCGTTGACAAAAAAATTGTCTCAATGGTTACCACAGAAGAGGATGAGGTACGATATGACTATTCTGAAGAGCCACACATACACTTTAAGTGTAAAAGGTGTGGTGCTTTATATGACATATTCCACAGATGCGATGTCTTGAAACAGAAAGAGATAGACGGACATCTAATAGATGAACACCATCTTTATTTCAGGGGTATATGCAGAGAGTGTAAAAAGAAAGGGGGGAAGCAATAATGGATAGATATGTCTGTAGTGTATGTGGCTATATATATGACCCGGAAAAAGGAGACCCTGATAACGGAATTGTGCCAGGAACACCTTTTGAGGAACTTCCAGATGACTGGACATGTCCTGTATGTGGTGCAAGTAAGGACAAGTTTGAAAAAGAGGGCAACTGAAAAGGAGTATTTGTTATGGTAAGGGAGATAAAAAAGGATGTATATGGAATAATAATAAACGACTGGGACAGACGGCTCTTTGATGAGCTTATACCACTTCCTGATGGAACAACATATAATGCCTATCTTATAAAGGATAGAAAAAATGTACTTATTGATACATCCGACCCGAGGAAGACAGATAAGTTTATATCTATACTCAAAAAAATCAGCGAGGGCAGGATTGACTATGTAGTTTCAAACCACTCAGAACAGGACCACGCAGGAGGCATCCCTGCTGTTCTTAATGCCTTTCCTGAAGCAAAGGTTATAACAGGAGAAAAAGGGGCTATACTACTTAATAAATTATTACTGATACCTGATGAGAGTATTATTAAAGTCAAAAACGAGGAAGAAATAAATATCGGTAGCCGTACACTCAAGTTCTTCTATACACCATGGGTCCACTGGCCTGAGACCATTATTACCTATAGTGGACAGGATAGAGTTCTTTTTACCTGTGACCTTTTTGGTTCTCATCTTTCTACAAGCAGTTTTTATTCTACAGATAATAGAAAGGTTTATGATGCAGCAAAAAGGTATTATGCAGAAATTATGATGCCTTTTAGAAGTCATATAAAAAAACACCTTGATTTACTTGCAGGTCTTGAGTTTGACATAGTTGCACCCAGTCATGGTCCTATCCATAATAGCCCTGACTTTATCATAAATGCATATAAGGACTGGGTATCCGATAGTGTCAAAAATGAGGTTGTTATTCCCTATGTCTCTATGCATGGAAGTGTTGAGAAGATGGTGGACTATTTTATAGATGAACTAACCAAAAGGGATATTACCGTAAAACCGTTTAATCTTACAGTTACAGATATAGGAGAACTTGCGGGGGCACTTGTAGATGCTGCGACTGTTGTATTAGGAACTCCTGCTGTGCTTGGTGGTCCACATCCTTCTGCTGTTTATGCTACCTATCTATTTAAGGTTTTAAGGCCAAAAACAAGAAATATATCTGTTATCGGTTCTTTTGGATGGGGTAGTAATATGCTAAAGGTAATTACAGAGATGCTGCCGAAGGATATAGAGATTATTGAACCAGTAATAGTAAATGGCTATCCTCAAAAAGATGATTTTATTGCTCTTACGAAACTTGCAGATGATATAGTAAATAAACATAAAGAACTACAATAATCAGGGGGTTTATATGATAAGCGACTTATATCAAAGTGCTGATTGGAAAAAGGAAAAGCATATACCAGTAATTGAAGTGCTTGAAAGGGATGTTAATAAAGGAATTAAAATTGAAATTTCTGTGGGAAAGGAGATAAAGCATCCAAATACTACCGCCCACCATATTGTATGGATAGAGGTCTATTTTCTTCCTGATGGGGAGAAATTTCCTTATCAGATAGGCAGATATGACTTCCTTGCACATGGTGCCTCCACAGAGGGTTCAGATACCAGTTCTGTTTATACAGAACCCGTTATTCAGACAACATTTAAGACATCTAAGGGAGGTAAAATCTTTGCTACCTCCTACTGCAACATACATGGACTGTGGGAAAACTCAACGGAACTAAAATTCTAAAGGAGGTATCGTAAAAATGAAAGAATTGATGGGAAAATTCAAAAAAGCGATGGCAGAGTTATCAGTAAAAAATCCAGAAGAAATGAAAAAGTTTGGTGAGTTTGTAGATACAGTAATGAAAAATGGGAAACTTGATTTAAAGACAAAGGAACTTATCTGTGTGGGTATTGCTGTTGCTTTAAGGTGCAGTTATTGTATAGGGATACATACAAAAAACGCATTTAAGGCAGGTGCGACTGAAGATGAGATTGTGGAGGCAGGTATAGTAGCGGTATTGATGGGTGGAGGTCCTGCATATGCATATCTAACAGAACTTATTGAAGCAATAGAAATGGTAAAAGAGAAAACATAAAAAAGGAGGATGCTATGTGTAAATGTTGCTGTGGCACGAAAAAAGCAGGGAAGGGGAATTATGTGTGTAAAATATGCGGAAGAGAGGCAGAAAAACAGGAAGTTTGTTGTGGTCAGAAGATGGTAGAAAAGAAGAAATAGCCGGAGAAATAAGGAAGTAGAGTATCAAACTATAAATCCAAAACTCAAAATTTTCTCCCCTCACCTTTATCCTCTCCCCGCAGAGCGGGGAGAGGGGTGCTGGTGCGAAGAATAATGAGCACCGTATAGCACAGAGGGCGAGATAGTATTGCCGATGCGAGGAATAACGAGCATCGTTTGGCAAGGGCAGTGAGTTGGTGAACTGCCCCCGTTGACCGAAGCCCGTTAGGGCAAGACGGGTGAGGGAAAAGGGGGTTGGAATTTCAACAAAGGGGGTAAGAAAATGGGTGTGTTTTTTGATGTGAGTGAGGTCTTGCAGTTTGCAATAAGGATAGAGGAAAACGGTGAAAAGTTGTACAGGAAGGTAGCAGAAAAGATTTCCGATAGTGAGTTAAAGAAAATTTTTATATTTCTTGCAGATGAAGAGGTAAGACACAGAAAGACATTTTCAGAGATGGTAAAGGGTATAAAAACGTATGAGCCACCTGAGACATATCCCGGAGAATACTTTAGTTATCTCAGGTCATATGCTGATGCAGTTGTGTTTCCTGCTGAGATAGAAAAAGAGTTAGATATATCGGGCATTATAAAGGTGATTGACTTTGCTATAAGACGTGAACTTGACTCTATAATGTATTACCTTGAGACAAAGGTAGTGGTTCCACCAACACAACACTCTATAATGGATAAAATAATAGAAGAAGAAAGAAGCCACTTTGTTCAACTTTCCACACTGAAGGCAAAACTTCAGCAAAAATAGGTCACTTAAATATCAGCAGCCGGAAGTCACATGTTAACAAAGAAATAGGGGATAGAATAGAGTAAAGAAAACACAGAGTAATTAGAAATGTAAAATGGAAAATAAGTAGTGGAGATAGGAAAAAATTTTACATTTTGAGTTTTATGTTTTCTCCTTAGTATAACACGGGGGTACTGAATTATTACGTGGGGAGGGTAAGAGTGAAGGTTTTTAGATCTTTTACCTCCTACTCTAAATTGGTGTGCCTTTTGGACATATCCTGGTGAGAGATACCATGCTGTTTCCTGAATCTCTCCACAAAGGTATCAAGAAATATAAGGGATACCTGCTCAAAAAGTGAGCCACCAAACTGGACAGAACTTTTTACAGGTATCAATATCGTATGGTCAGATAACCTTGTTAAAGAAGTGTTTTTTTCAGATGTGATAACAACTACCTTTGCCCCTGCCTTCTTACCTGTTTCTGCAATATCTATCACTGTCTTCTTTTTACCTGAAGATGATATAGCAACCAATAGGTCCCCCCTTTTTATCGACGGGCAGACCGTCTCACCTACAATATAACTTTCAATCCCAAGGTGCCTTAACCTTACTGCAAAACACCTTCCTATAAGTCCACTCCTTCCTGTGCCAACAACAAATATCCTCTCTGCCTTTCTGACACAAGAGGCAAGATGTCTATAGTCCTGCTCTTTCAGTCCCTTTGCAGAATCAGTAATCTCCTGCAATATCTTATCTTCCATCTATTCCTTCCATACCAGGTCCCCAGGGTTCAAGAAGTTCCACCTTCTTACCCATTATTCCTAAAAGTTCAGGGATATCTGTATACTTAATAACCCCTGGTGGAAAATTAGCATCAGGCCAGAGCACAGAAGGGGTCTGTGTCCATTGATAGAAAGAAGGTGGATAGTTTTTCAGGACAACCTTCTTAATATCTTTATAGAACACCCCTGCAAATAATGCTATGAGAGAGCCCTGTCCCCTGCCATATAGGTATATATCCTTTGCCCCCTTTTCTTTAAGAAGATTTAAGACCATAAGGACATCATATACCCGCTGACCTAAATATGGTTTTCCCAACATAAGGCCATATGCCTTCAGCATATAGTCATAGCCATAAGGGTCGGAAAAGTCCTCAACATTTTTGGGCATAGAGACACCTATACCTCGCACATCCAGTGCATACAGAGGACTCCCTGAAAGAACAGAGCCCGCCATTGGCTCATTTTCCATATCTTCTATTGCACTTATGTGTGGAATAAAGAGATGAATATCTTTCTCAACCTCAAACACATTGGCACGGGCTATATCGGTGGTCTTTTTGTAAAGTATAGAGACAATACTACTTTCTGTCTCCACTGCATAACGACAGGTGATATACCTATCTGACTCCATATAAAATGGACGAAGGACCCTATAGTGAGGAACTGCCTTTGGAATATTTATATTCAGTATCTTTTTTAGTACAGAAACAATCTTTTCATCTGACATCTTCTTTCTGTTTTCTGCTATACTTTTTGCCATTTTAGAGATTATCTCCCATACGGGCTTAGACACTTCAGGTACAACCTGCCCACATTTTGTTGCCCAGAGGGCTTCCTTCTTTTGAACAAAAGGGGCAGCATCCCCTTGATACACCTTCAGTCCCGTATGCCTACAGAAAAACTTCAGCATCTCTTTCTGGTCATCAGGGAAATATCCATGTATATTGTTCCCGATAAACATCTTTACATTGTCCTCTGCCCTATAGAGACGGTAGAAATTTTTAATATCTGAGTATGTCTCTTGCAGTCCCCTGATGTCAAAAAAGTCATATCTCTGTCCAAGGAAAAGGACAGGTCTCGGTGCTCTTGCGATAAAGAAGTCCGCCTGTTCAAGTCCTGCACTAATAACATTAGGTGGACACTGCTCATTATCAGAAGGCAGTTCATTTTCAAGATTTGCAAGAAATGTTGTAACAAAACAGGAAGGTGCAGCAATAGTTAGTCGGTCATCAAGTGCCCAGAGCCATGTGGTAAGTGTTCCACCACCGGAATTTCCTGTGATACCTACACTTTCTTTATCTACCTCATCCCTTGAAAGCAGATAGTCAAGTGCCCTTATTCCATCCCATACACGCCAGGCACCAAAAAAGTCCCCCAAGAGTTCTAACTGTTTCCCCATCATATTGTGGGCATAACAACAGTTTATCCGAAGCGGGTCTTTTTCATCAGAAATAGAGCAGTATTGGTCTCTTTCCCCCTGACTGATAGGGTCATATGTAAAAACTACAAAACCGGACTTTACAAGACGGATACATACCTCCTGATAGAGTGGATATGCCTTGCTCTCAATACCTGCATGTCCGCATGGAACAAGCACGCCTGGTACCTTCTTTTTCAACATATCAGGGATATAGAGGTTCCCGGTAACAAGGAACTCCGGTCTACTTTCAAACAGTATCTTTTCTATCCTATATCCCTGTTGCTCTAATACACCTGTAGTCTTCGGATTCAGTGGTAACTTCACTTCTGGCAAAGGAAATGCCTTCTTTATTGCTGAAAGGACATACTCCTGATACCTCTCTGCCTCTTTCCTCGTTTTTATGGACTTAAGTTTTTTCTGTCGCTCCGCCCTTATCTCACGCAGTATATCCACATAATAGTCAATCATCATATGTCCGTATACATTCTTATACCACTCTTTCTTTTCCATGTCTACCTCTCTGTAAAAGTTAAAAACAATAAATCAGTAATGTATTCAAAAAGTAATTTTCTTCCTCTCCCTTTGAGGGGAGGGGATTAAGAGGAGGGTGAGACCTTATCATTTACATTTACATCACCTTTTCTATTTTTTATTTACTAATCACTGGTCACTAATCACTGCCTTTTGCAACTGGGGGACTAGGATTTGGCGCCCTCGCATCCCACTACTGGGATGTCTCACCATCTCGTCATCCTTGCCAAACAATGCTCCTTACTCGTCGCATTGGCAATGGGTCGGCCACCCGATGAAATTGCTCTTACCCATCGCAATTTTTTACTTCGCTCCCTTCAAATCCTCTTCCAAAGAAGATTGCTAAACTGGGGGACTAGGATTTGAACCTAGACACCGAGATCCAGAGTCTCGTGTCCTACCATTAGACGATCCCCCATATATAGGAAACTCAAAATCCAAAACTCTAAACTCAAAAGTAAGGAT
>JAQVEU010000107.1 GCA_028697565.1 Candidatus Ratteibacteria bacterium | reverse complement strand
TTATCTCTTCTCCTTTATGATAAATATATTGCTAAATCCCTTTATATTTAATAAGTAGAGAGAAATCCCCTCTAACCCCTAAATCCCTTCTAACTTCCCTTTACAAAAGGGGAAATGAATGGGGGGATTTTGTTTATTCTTTTTTTCTTGCTACTTGCTACTCTCTACTCTTATATATTATCCCTGCCTTTGTTTGTGCCTTTGCCCATCCTGAGGGTTGCTACAAATTACCATTACTTTCCCCTTTCTTTTTATAATCTTGCATTTTGGACAAATCTTTCTTACGGATGCTCTTACCTTCATTTCCCCTTTCCTTTATAGTTTTATAACCTTTTTATTATCCTTCCTTTTGTTAAATCATACGGGGATATTTCTACAAGTACCTTATCCCCTGGAATTATTTTTATGTAGTACATCCTCATCTTCCCGCATAGATATGCAGTTACTATATTTCCTGTCTCCAGTTGGACCAGAAATGCAGTTCCGGGTAATGTTTTTGTAATAGTGCCTTCCACCCTAATTTTTTCTTCTTTTTGCCCCATAATAATTTACACTGTTAGTATTTCAGGAGTATCTTCTCTTATTAATACACAGTTTTCGTAATGTGTTGAAAAACCTCCATCTTTTGTTATAACAGTCCAGCCATCCTCTAAAATTTTTACAGATGAAGAATGTTCTGTAATCATTGGTTCTATAGCAATTACCATATTTTCTTTCAATAATACTCCTGTACCGCTGTATCCAAAATTGGGTATCTCAGGATATTCATGGAGCTCTTTTCCTATTCCATGACCTGCAAACTCCCTTACAACAGAAAATTTATTCTGTTTTACAAAATTTTCTATGACTGCTCCAATATCTCCTGTTGTTTTACCGGGTAAAGCCATACTAATCCCTTTTTTAAAAGATTCTCTGGCTACATATATCATTTTTTTATGTATATCCTTTATCTGTCCAACGGGAAAAGTATCTGCACAGTCACTATAGTATCCTTCATATATCGTTCCTATATCAATAGAGACAATATCCCCTTCTTTCAAGACCTTTTTTTTTGAAGGTATCCCATGGACTACCTCTTCATTAACTGATGTACATAGCAGAGCAGGATAACCATTATAATTCTTAAATGCAGAAATGACACCATTCTTATTAAAAAGTTCTTCTGCCTTTTTCTCTATATCATATGTGGTTATCCCTTCTGTAATCATTTCTCCTAATTCTATAAGTATATGTTTACATATTCTACAGGCAACCCGCATCTTTTCTATTTCTTCTTTTGTTTTTACCATTTAGTAAATTTTTTTATTTCAGATAAAGTATCTCTGAGATTCCCTTCTCCATTAATGATGGAAAGTATACCTTGATTTCTGTAGTATTCTATCAGGGGCGCTGTTTGTTCTTTATAAACAGTTAACCTTCTTCTTACTACATCTTCTCTATCATCCACTCTCTGCATAAGTTTCCCACCGCATATGTCGCATATACCTTCTTTTATAGGAGGAATATTTATAAGATGATATATCTTTCCGCATTTCTCACATATTCTCCTGTTGGAAAGGCGGTTTACAAGAAAGTCATCATCCGCTTTAAGATATATCACCTTAAGGTCAGTGCTATTATCTACTATTCTGTCCAGCATTTTTGCCTGATTAACAGTTCTGGGAAAACCATCAAGTATAAATCCATTTATATATATTGTCTTTTTTAATTCTTGTTCAATCATTTCTATAACGATTTCATCCGGGACCAGTTCCCCTGATTCTATATATTGTTTTGCCTTGTTGCCTATCTCCGTTTTCTTTTTCAGGTTTTCTCTCAATATATCTCCTGATGAAATAAGAGGCAGCTCCCACTCATCAGCCAGAGCGTTACCAACTGTTCCCTTCCCTGCTCCAGGAGGTCCAAGTAGTATAAGCACCTTTTTCATTATCTTTTTGCTTTTTTTAAAAAACCTTGATAATGTCTGACAAGAAGATGTGCTTCAACCTGTCTTAGTGTTTCAATCAAAACTGAGACAGTAATCAGAAGTCCTACACCACCAAATAAATTTGCCACTATATAGGGAATTTTTTTATAAACAAGCATAATAATATAAGGAAAAATTGCGATGGCTGTTAGCATTATAGAGCCAGGTAATGTCAAACGGTTCAAGATTTTTTCCAGGTATGCTGCTGTGGATTTTCCAGGTCTTATACCCTGTATGAAACCACCATATTTTTTGAGGTCTTCGGCCACATTATCTGGATTGAAGATAATACTTGCATAAAAATAACAAAAGAAGATTGTAAGTAGTGCATAAAGTAGCATTCCTACCCCGCCTGTGGGAGATAATAAAACAGAAATCTTCTGCAGTATCCTGTTTGTGGAAAAAGCCAGAAATGTAGCAGGGAAGGTAAGGATTGATATAGCAAATATAAGAGGAATAACTCCTCCTTGATTTAGTTTTATAGGAAGATATGTTGTCTGTCCTCCATAGACCTTCCTTCCTACTACCCTTTTAGCATACTGGACAGGGATTCTTCTTTCACTCTCATTTATTATAATTGCAAAGGCGACAACAGCGAAAATTAGTATTATCATAATCAAAACAGCGATAAAACTTATTTCTCTTGCATTCACCAGTTGGACTACTCTGTGAAAGGCAATAGGCATTCTTGATAGAATGCTGGCTGTTATTATAAGTGATATGCCATTACCGATACCCTTTTCAGTTATTTGTTCTCCTAACCACATAAGAAAGATTGTTCCAGTGGTAAGTGTTATCACAGTAGTAAATCTGAAGAGCCAACCGGGATTAGGAACAACTACTATTTCCCCAAAATGCACTGGATTTTCAAGCCATATACTTATGGCAAGTCCCTGGAATATACAGAGCCCTACTGTTCCAAATCTTGTAATCTGTGTCAGTTTTCTTCTTCCTTCCACTCCACTTCTGCGTAGATTGTCAAAATAAGGAACAATGGATGTCAGAAGTTCAAGAATAATAGAAACACTGATATATGGCATTATGCCCAAGGCAAAGATTGTAGCGTTACTGAGCGCTCCACCTGAAAAAAGGTCTGCAAGTCCAAGCAATGTATTAGGAATTTGTTCAAAAAATTTTGCCAGCGCCTTACCATCTATTCCTGGAGATGGTACATAACATCCTAACCTGTATACAGTTAAAAGCAGGATTGATGTAATAATCCTTTTTCTTAGGTCTGGCACTTTAAAACTATCTCTAAACCCTTCTAACATTAGTTATGCTCCTGTTTTTTAATTATGACTGTCTTGCCACCAGCCTTTTCTATTTTATTCTTTGCATTATCCGAAAACATATGAGCATGAATTTCAATTTTTTTCTTTATTTCCCCTCTTCCTAAAATTTTTACTATCACACCCTTTTTTATAATTCCCTTTTCCTTTAAAAGAGCAGGGGTTATCACAGTATTCTCATCAAATACCTTATCTATTTCTTCTATATTGATTATTTCCGGATAAACCTTCTTGAGATGTGTAAAACCCCGTTTCGGCAATCTCCTGACAAGGGGCATCTGTCCACCTTCAAAGTTATAAGATAAAGAAAATCCTTTCCTTGCCTTATGCCCTTTATGTCCTCTCGTGGATGTTCCACCGTGCCCAGATGAATCACCCCTACCAACTCTTTTTTCCTTGTGAGTTGCACCCAGAGGCGGTTTAATTATTTCCAACTTCATCTTCTTCCTTCCTTTTAAGTTTTAACAGTGCTTTCACTGTAGCATTTATTACGTTTAAAGGATTTGTTGAACCTAATGACTTGCAGGTAATATCAGAGACCCCGCATGCTTCAAAAAAAGCGCGCATTGCTCTACCGGCAACCATTCCATGTCCACGAACCGCTGGTTTGAGGATAACACGAGATGCTCCAAACTTTGCCTGTACTTCGTGAGGTATGGTTGTTTCTTTAATAGGTATTGTAATAGTATTTTTCTTTGCTTTATCTGTTGCCTTCCTTATTGCTTCTGGAACTTCGGCTGCTTTACCTATACCAAAACCAACCTTGCCTCTTCCATCTCCAATAACTACAAGTGCCCTGAAATTAAGGTTTTTCCCGCCTTTAGTGACCTTCATAACCCGTGTAATTTCTACAACAATCTGTTTTTCTTCAGATGTATCAAAACCTTGTTCCTTCATCAAAATTTTATCCCTCCTTTTCTCGCTGCTTCAGCAAAGGCATTAATCCTGCCTGCATATTTATATCCGCCTCTATCAAATACAATCTTCGTTAT
>JAQVEU010000106.1:1581-4288 GCA_028697565.1 Candidatus Ratteibacteria bacterium | reverse complement strand
TAAAAAGTATTTATCAAAAGATATTCCTGTCGGTTATCTTGATATTACATTCTACAGGGACGACTTCAGGACAGTAGATAAACATCCTGTTGTCTCTGAAACGGATGTCCTTTTTGACATAGATGGTAAAAAGGTACTGCTGGTGGACGATGTCCTTTTTACAGGGAGAACCATCAGGGCCGCTTTAGATGCCCTTACTGATATGGGAAGGCCTGCGCTTGTAAAACTACTTGTGCTTATAGACAGGGGGTACAGGGAACTGCCTATAAGTGCTGACTTTGCAGGCATGAGAGTGGAGACAAAAAAGAGTGAGATGGTAGAAGTAAAGGTAAAAGAGATAGATGGAGTAGACGAAGTTCTGGTAGTAGACAAAAATGATATGGAAAAGGAAAGACCTGATAGGACTGGAAGAACTGACAGGGGATGAGATAGAAACAATCCTTGATATGGCGGTATCATTTAAGGAGGTAAGCACCCGCCGTGTCAAAAAAGTTCCCCCTTTAAGGGGGAAAACAGTGGTTAACCTGTTTTTTGAACCAAGTACCCGCACAAAAACATCTTTTGAACTTGCAGCCAAACGACTTTCTGCCGATGTTTTAAGTTTTGATGTTTCCACATCAAGCATATCCAAGGGAGAAACTATTACCGATACTGCAAACAACATTGAGGCAATGAAGGTGGACTGTTTTATTGTGAGGCATTCCATTTCTGGGGCCCCTCAGATTATAGGACAGAGTGTCTCTTCATCAGTGATAAATGCAGGTGATGGCTGTCATGAACATCCCACTCAGGCGTTGCTGGACCTCTTCACCGTGAGAGAAAAGATGGGAAAGATAGAAGGTATAAATATCGCTATTATAGGTGATGTACTCCACAGCAGGGTAGCAAGGTCCAACATCTGGGGATTTACAAAGATGGGGGCTAATGTATGTGTGTGTGGACCACCTACCATAGTACCCCGTGAGATAGAAAAGATGGGGGCTGAAATTACATATAGTATTGATGAGGCACTTCAAGATGCCGATATTGTTTATCTCTTACGGCTACAAAGAGAAAGGCAGAAAGAAAACTATCTTACGTCCCTTAAGGAGTATAGTATTTATTATGGTATTGATGAAGAAAGATATAAAAGAATAATAAAAAAGGGCGCATTTATTATGCATCCAGGTCCTATGAACAGGGGTCTTGAGATAAAGTCAGATATTGCTGACAGAGATGGCTCTCTTATACTTGAACAGGTCACAAATGGTATCGCAGTAAGGATGGCAGTTCTTTACCTGACCATAGGTGTAAAAAAATGACAAATCTTAAACTTACTGAAAAGATTAGTTATGAAAGCGTCCTGAATGAAAAACAGATGCATATTGTAAAGGAATCTGAAGGTCCAGTACTTGTTCTTGCAGGACCAGGTTCCGGGAAGACAAGGGTTCTTGTCTACAGGGTATGCTGGTTGCTTGAAAAGGGGGTCCTGCCATCTTCTATATTACTTGTCACATTTACAAATAAGGCAGCCAGAGAAATGATAACAAGGGTAGAGAAACTTCTTGGCACATATCCAAAAGGACTCTGGGCAGGAACATTTCACCATATAGCAAATGTGCTGATAAGAAAATATGGCAATGTATTGGGCATTCCTCCCAACTATACAATTATGGATGAAGAAGATAGCATCTCACTCCTTAAAAAAATTATAGAAGAGGGCACTGCTATAGAAGAGTTCCAAAAACCTGCTGATATAAAAAAGATATTCAGTATGTCTGTGAATACTATTGAGAGTATAAAGGATGTTGTAAATACAAGATTTCCTGAATCATCTTCTTTTATACACCACCTTGAAACCATATGGACAAGATATCAAAAAACAAAGAGAAATCTTAATCTTATGGATTATGATGACCTTTTGCTCTTCTGTTATAAACTCCTTAAGGATGAAAGTACAGGCACAGCAATATCAGATAACTTCAGATACATCCTTGTAGATGAGTATCACGATACAAATAGATTGCAGGCACTAATCCTTTATCAACTTGCCAGGGTCCATAAAAATATACTTGTGGTAGGAGATGATGCCCAGAGTATTTATTCCTTCAGGGGTGCAACAGTAAATAACATTATGGAATTTGTTAGAATATATCCTGATGCAAAGATGTTCTATCTTGATATAAACTACCGCAGTACCCCACAGATTCTTGACTTTGCCAATAAGAGTGTATCACACAACCATATCAGATATCCGAAGACACTAAAAAGCACGAGACAGACAGGGGTAAAACCGGTAGTTATAAGGTGTTATAGTCCTAAAGATGAGGCATTTTTTGTTTCCCAACGTATTTCCCAGTTAATTGGTAGCAATATCTCTCCCGGGGATATAGGTGTCCTTTTCAGGTCAAGATACCAGTCAGCAGAACTTGAGATACAACTCACAAGATTGAAGATACCATATATTGTAAGAGGTGGGCTGAGGTTTTTTGAGCAGGCACACATAAAAGATATTATGGCATATCTCAGGGTGGTTGAAAATGTTAAGGACGAGGTAGCATGGAGAAGGCTATTTACCCAGACAAAAGGCATAGGAGATAAAACAGCCATCAGATTAACTACTTATATCTCTAATATAAACAGCATAGATGAGGTTGCAGAGATGATAAAAACAGAGGATATTAATATCAGGGCATTTACCCGGATTGCATCGCTTGTAGAGATCGGA
>JAQVEU010000106.1:0-1571 GCA_028697565.1 Candidatus Ratteibacteria bacterium | reverse complement strand
GAGCATTTACCCGTCTCGTATCACTTTTAACACTTCTTAAAAAAATTCAGGAGATAAAAAATATTCCTGATGGTATTAAACTGATTATGGATTCAGGGTATTCTGAATATCTATCAAAAAAATATAAAGATGAATTGGGAAGGTATGAAGATATAGAGATGTTGAAAGAGATTAGTTCCACATACTCAAGTTATGCTGACTTTATATCAGAGTCATCCCTTCAGGAATATGCAAAAGGTGAACATAAAGATAAGACATCTCCTCTGGTGCTTTCCACTATTCATCAGGCAAAGGGGCTTGAATGGAAGATTGTCTTCATTATTGGTGTATCAGATAAGCACTTCCCACATCCTTCTTCCGCTATGGATATTCAGGCACTTGATGAAGAAAGAAGGATATTTTATGTTGGTATTACAAGGGCTAAGGAAGACCTATATATTACATACTTTACCAGAGACTTTTACAGGACATTTACAGGCAGGAAGTCCCTTTTTATAGAAGAACTGCCGGAATATCTGTATGAAAAGTGGAACTTTTGATGAAAGGACTTTTTATACTCATCATATTTTTTGTTGCCTATGCAGGTATAGTTATAAAAAGAGAAAAGGCACTCTATTTTATATATGGTGCTGTTGTGATTTTTCTACTGACTAATACTATAAGGCCTTCCGATATTCCATATTTTATTAACTATAATGTTTTAGGGATTTTCCTTGGCACAAGCATCCTTTCCTTCCTTCTTATCTTTTCTGATATTCCTACCTGTATGGTGGATAAAATTGCAGAGAGAAAACATCCTCTGTGGTTTGTATATCTTATAATATGTATTATCACAACGATGATATCTGCTGTGGTTGAGAATGTTGCGACGATTATGATAATGGCACCGGTGGCACTTGAACTTGCCAAAAAACATAATATAAACCCTGTGCCACTTATTATAGGGATGGCTGTTTCAAGCAACCTTCAGGGATGTGCAACAATGATTGGAGATAGTCCCAGTATTATACTTGCGATGGAATCAGGGATGAATTTTAATGACTTTTTCTACATGCCTGCCTCAAAACTTTCTCTTCCATCAGGAAGACCGGGTATCTTCTTTTTTGTTCAGATAGGTGCTATAGTGAGTACCTTTGTTCTATATCTTTTTTTCAGAAAAGAAAAGGGGGTAATGGAGCCGTTCGCTGAAAAGAAGAAGGTAAAGTCATATGTTCCACTTGTTCTTATTATACTTATGATTTGTTCGCTTGCGGCAAGTTCTTTTTTTAGTGAGACATTCAGATATTTCCCTGTCTTGATATGTCTTTTCTATGCGTCAGTCGGACTGGTATGGTTTTTTATTAAGGAGAAAGAAGAAAAATTTTTACTCTCCCATATTGACTGGGAAAGTTTTTTCATCCTTGTGGGCATATTTATACTTGTGGGGGTACTGAAAAAGGCAGGATTTATTGAAGATATTGCTGTGTTTTTGCAGAAGGTAGGTGGTAACAACCCATTTGTTCTTTATAATATTATTGTCTGGGGCTCTGTTTTTATATCTTCTTTTGTTGACAATATCCCATATACAATAG
>JAQVEU010000105.1 GCA_028697565.1 Candidatus Ratteibacteria bacterium | reverse complement strand
AAATAAACTCTTCTTTCATCTCATCAGTTGAATAAAACACACCTTTTAAATCACGCTGGTTATAAAACTCTAAAGACCTTTTAAATTCCTCCAAAATCCCTATGTAGTCAATCACAAGTCCATATTCCTTTACATCTTTAAAAGGCCTATTTGTCCTTGCTACTGCCTGAAGTAGCCTATGCTCTTTTAGTGGCTTATCCAAATACATCACCTGTAAAACAGGGGCATCAAAACCAGTGAGAAGCATCTCTGTGACAATCAGTAATTTAGGGCTTCCTGTTTCATCTTTGAATTTCTCAATGATGGTCTTTCTAATTTTTTCTTCTTCCAATCCATGAAATTTCTCTTGTAGTTGTTTATAATACTCTTCAATCTCTGACTTTCTCTCTTCCTGACCTAAGTTATAGGTCATAACTACCTCTGAATATTCCTCAGGCAATAACTTATCTAACTCTTTTTTATATAAAACACACGCCTTTCTACTACCAGCGACAATAATTCCCTTAAATCTATCCTCAACATTTTCTTTAAAATGTTCCACTATATCCTTGCATATCTTTTTTATACGTTCGGGATTTTCTAAAAACATCACAATCTCATTCAATTTTCTTCTTACCCCTTTTTCAACCTCTTTTCGCATCTCTTCCGGGATTTCTTCAAGTTCCTGTCTTAAAAATTCATCTAATTGCTCTTTCTTTAGGTGAACATCCTTTTCCAATCTTGGTTGGTAGACAATTTTTACTATAAATCCATCGCTAATAGAGTCCCGAATAAAATATTCATCTAAATATACCTCATCTGGTGGATAAGAAAACTCAAAAAATGTATCTCTTCCTAATTTAGAAATCGGTGTTCCTGTAAAGGCAAAGAAAAAGGCATTTTTTAATAGATACTTCATCTGGGATGCCAATACACCATACTGGGTTCTGTGTCCTTCATCTATAAAGACAACGACATTTTTCCTTGTCTGAAGTGTCTGTTTTATTGCAGATACCTTTTCCAAATTAGAACCTAAATCACTCAATTCAGAATGACTGAATTTTTGAATAAGTGTGATGAAAATCCCTCTCTTTCCTCTAAAGTCATCATATCTCATAACCCGTTCTAATTCACTGATAGACCCAATTCTTTCAGGACTTGTAATATTCAAAAAACCAAATTCATCTGACAACTGCTGTTCAAGTTCCTCTCTGTCCACAACAAAAAATATAGTGGGATTTTCCATCTCTTTAAGATACATCAACTTATGTGCAGCGAAAATCATAGTAAATGTCTTCCCTGAACCCTGCCAGTGCCATATAAGTCCTTTGTTTTTTTCTTCTTTCCCTGAAAAATTGTTTAAGACCCTCTCAACAATTTTATTGGCAGCCCTGTATTGCATATATCTTGGCAGAACCTTTGTTGCTCTTTCAAATTTTACCCTGAAAAACAAAAAATTTCTGATTATATCAAGAAGTAGTGAAGGGGCAAGCATTTCTATAACAGAACCCACAGAATCATCCCCTTCAACCTTCCATTCTTCTATTTCTATGTCTTCTTCCCATGGAACTATTGGAAAATACTTTGCAAGACACTCAACAGCAACACCGATTTGAACATACTTAAACAGTTCAGGAACTGTCTTTTCATACCCCTTTATCTGTTGATAGGCATCAAACCAACTCTGGGTTAAACTTGTAGGACTTTTACACTCAATTATTACAATAGGAATGCCGTTTATATATAAAATAAGGTCTGCCCTTATGATATTATCTCTGTTTCTGAAATATACCTGTCTTGAAAAGGTGAACTCATTATTCTCTATATGTGAATAATCAAATAGATAAACCCTTTCAACAGTCCTTTCTTTTTCTAACTTAACAAGAATACCAAACTTAAGATATTCAAGAATCTGTTTATTCCCTTCTATCCCAGTGGACCTTAATTTCAGTTCATTAAGCACCTGCCGTATCTCTTCATTGCCAATCCCTTTATTCTTATTTATTTTTTTAAGTAATCTTGGAAGGGAAAGTAAAACCACATCATCTAATGACTCCCTCTCAAGTTCATCAGAGGGAACAAATCTCCACCCTTTCTCTTCCAATCTCTCCACCAGATAGTCCTCAATTACTCCTTTCTCATCAAATCTCTCCATTTTCTCTTCCTTTGAATTTCCCAAATTCCCTCTCTTCCTTTTCCCCTCTCTCCTTGTTCTTCTGTTTCCCCTCCCTCAGAGGGGAGGGGATAAAAGGAGAGGGTGACAACCCACCAACTTCTTTCTACCCCTCATCCTTCCCTACTCTCCACCCCCACCTATAAATAAACTCTAAATCCAAAACACTAAACCTAAAAATCCCCTCTAACCACCCCTACCGAACCTCCCCCCTCATATGGGGAGGAATTAAAAGGAACTCCACCCCTACCCTTGCGGGGGTGCTTCTCCTATCCCTTCCTTTTGTAAAGGAAGGTTAGGATGGATTTCTTCTCCCTCCTTTTATAAAGGAGGGTTGGGATGGATTTCCCTCTCCTCTCTTTCCTTTCTTCCCCTCCCTCAGAGGGGAGGGGATAAAGGGGAGGGTGACAACCTACCAAGTGTTTATCTCACTGCTCTCCTTTCTATACTCTCCACCCCCACCTATATCCTCCCCCCTCATATGGGGAGGAATTAAAGGGGACTCCACCCCTACCCTTGCGGGGGTGCTTCTCCTATCCCTTCCTTTTGTAAAGGAAGGTTAGGATGGATTTCTTCTCCCTCCTTTTATAAAGGAGGGTTGGGGTGGATTTCTAAAATCCCCCCTATCCCCTCTTTACAAAGAGGGGGAATTTCCCTCTCCCCTTGCGGGGAAAGAGGTACGGGTGAGGGACTTTTTATATTATTCTATTTTGTTTTTCCCATAATTTTATATTTCTACATTAAACTCTTGACATTCCTTTTTTAATAAGGTATATTATTTTTGGCTGTATGACCGAAACGGGTTCTCTTTTCGAGACCCTAAAAAAATTAGGGAATACAGCCACTTTTATTTAAACACCCACTCTCTAAGACGAATTTTCTTACCGACATACTGTTTTACTACCCTTACTACCGCTAACTTCATTGGATTTTTTCCCTGTTTTAAATCGTAATTAAGAGCACCCAGAACTAAATCTGCAATGCCAATCAAATCATCCATTTTAGAATCTCTGGGTTCAACTTTTTTAATGGCACCCCGTTTAACACTCAGATTGACTTCCCGTTTTAGATATTCACATATATTATCATCTTGCATCCTAATTTTTTTATCTAAATAAACCACTGCCTCATTTAGTATATCAGCATTTTCCAAAATCAATTCTTTTGTAAAGTAATTATAAGCACGAAACATCCCCTTTGATTTTGCCATTTTTATCTGTTTTTCTGATAACTCTTGGACCCTCCCAATATCTTTATCAAAGTATCTCAACTCCAATTTCTCATTAGAAACTGCCAATGCCCGAAAATAGATATGTTGTCTTAAAATTTCATCCAATACCTCACAAGCAACTCTTGAACGTTTTGAAGAAGAATAAAATATCTCTTTGAAATGGAATTCTTTCCAGTAATCGTGTTTTTGCCTTACCTTGTTTATAATTTCGTAGAGGGGTTTCCTGTCTTTTACAAACAAAAGACCTACTACAAAATTTCCTGTTGTCCCCACAATTCCACTTTCATCTTGATAAATAAAATGACTTCTCACGAGAATTGTCCTTAGAGTTTCACCCTTTTCTCCCCTGTCAACAACTCCTCCATCAACCCTCTCTTAATTCTTTCCATCTTCTCTTTCCTTCTTTTTTCAAATTCCAACTTTTTATCCACAGTTGATAAAATCTCCGCTATCTTTTTCTGTTCCGGTAGAGGTGGCAGTGGTATTTTAAGATTTATTAAATACTGGTTATGCACTGCTGACTGTCCTACATGCCTGATGGCCACTGATTTAAAATATCCTTTTTCCCATAAAATAATAAAGTGATAAAGAATTAACTCGGGTAATATTATCTCTTTTTTAAATCTGATTCTTGTAAAATGATTACTAAAAGTACAACTAAAAGGAGCACTTTTAAAAACCGTTGACTTTCCAACTAAATCAATACTATTGGTATTATTAAAAAGGACATCTCCTTCTTTTAACAACCATTCGTCAATATTTTTTGGAATAGGGACTTTTAAATAAGAATCAAATATCAAATGCCCATCCGTAGTAACATTATTCATACGAATTTGGACTATTCCATTTTCATCTCTCTTGCCACTTGCAAATCCATTTCTTATTTCTTTAACAGTCTCTCCCAACGTC
>JAQVEU010000104.1 GCA_028697565.1 Candidatus Ratteibacteria bacterium | reverse complement strand
TGGTCGTCATGAAAGGATGCACCGCACACTTAAGTTGGAAGGTACAAGTTCTGATATTTCCAATATGCTTCAACAACAGGAAAGGTTTGATAAATTCAGGAAAGAATTCAATTATGAACGACCACATCAGGCAATAGAGATGAAATATCCTGCAACATTGTATAGAAAATCTATAAGGAAATACGAAGGGCTACCTGATATTACATATCCGGGATATGACAAAGTTTTAATGATCACAAATTGTGGTAGAATATGTTATAAGAAACGAAAGATTCATATAAGCAAGGCCTTTGCAAATCAAGTTGTTGGATTAAAAGAAGTTGATAATGGAATATTTCAGATTGATTTTATGAGTTACACACTTGGTTTTTTTGATGAAGAAAGCGATAAGTTTACACCTTGTGAAGACCCATTTGGGTTTAAAATAGAAATTTAACATTGTTAGCCATAGATATCTTGATTTTTGGCTAAAATATAAAAAAAGTGTAAACTATGTCCCAAGAATAAAGTGTAAACCATGTACTAGAAAGAACAAAAGGCAGTGGTTAGTGGATAGTGACCAGTGGTTAGTAAATAAAAAATAGAAAAAATTCTTAAGGGATTTGAAGGGGTGCTGGTGCGACGGGTAAAGAGCACTGTATAGCACAGAGGGCAAGATTGTATTGCCGATGCGAGGAATAACGAGCATTGTTTGGCAAGGGCAGTGAGTTGGTGAACTGCCCCCGTTGACCGAAGACCGTAAGGGCAAGAAGAACGAGGGGAATTAGAAATCCACCCCAACCCTCCTTTATAAAAGGAGGGGAGAATAAATCCATCCTAACCTTCCTTTACAAAAGGAAGGGAATAAAAAAGAGTTCCCCTCTTTGTAAAGAGGGGCGAGGGGAGATTTGAGTACTCCCCTTGACGAGGGAAAGTTAGAGGGGGTTTGGTAGGGGTGGAGTCCCCTTAAATTCCTCCCCATATGAGGGGGGAGGATATAGGTGGGGTGGAGAGTAGGAAAGGATGACGGGTAGAAAGAAGTTGGTAGGTTCTCACCCTCCCCTTTATCCCCTCCCCTCATAGGGAGGGGAAAAGGAAAGCGGGAAGATTTGGAAATCCATCCTAACCTTCCTTTAATAAAGGAAGGAAATACGATACAGAGTGATATGGATTTGAGGGGCATAAAGAGTAAAGAAGTGTAAGAAGCAAGGCATAATCCCTTATCTTGAAGCATTGGAATTTTTGAAATTCCGATGCAGATTAGAGAGTGTGCAGGAAAGGAGTAAGAATTATGACAGAGACAGTACTGACAGTAGCAGCAGGGAAGCGGTTGATAGGCAAGGCAGTGGCAGCCCATCCTGCTGTGAAGGAACGGCTAAAAACAGGAACTATAGCAATCATTGCAGGCACCACCAATGGATATGTGGCAGAAGAAATTTTAAAATCCATACAACAGGAAAAAGGATTTGATAGAAATTATTTCTTCAGAGGAATTACTACCTCACCATCAAAACCAACAGATATCACAGGAAGATTACCAGAGCAGAAGTTTCCGGGTGATGTGATTATAATCAATGGAAAGTGGGAAAAAGGGAAAACCATCTATGATGTGATAGAGCAGATGGACGAAGGAGATATTATAATTAAAGGTGCAAATGCTGTGGATATAGAGCGGAAAAAAGCAGGAGTTCTTATAGGGAATCCGAAGGCAGGCACCATAGGACTATCACTGCCAGCAGTTATTGGGAGAAGAATAAAACTTATAATACCTGTGGGACTTGAAAAACGGGTATGCGGAGATATTGATGCCCTTGCTATGAAGGTAAATACTCCGGGGGTAGAAGGACCTCGCCTATTTCCTGTGAGTGGAGAGATTATTACTGAGTTAGAAGCAATCTCTATACTCACAGGTGCAAAGGCAGAAATGTTTGCAGCAGGTGGTATAGACGGTGCAGAAGGTAGTATATGGCTGGCTATAGAAGGAACTGATGAGGAAATAAAAAAGGTAGAGGAGATAATTCAATCTATTTTAAAAGAACCATCTTTTTGTATATAATCTTATAACAAAACAAAGGGGGAATAATGGACCAGAAGGTCATTGATGAAGGGAAAGGACTGGCATGGCTTTCGTATTTAGGAGTTTTGCTTGTGGTACCACTTCTTGTGAATAAGGACAATGAGTACTCAAAGTTTCATGTAAAACAGGGTATAGTACTCCTCATCTGTTCAATTGGCTGGCAGATAGTATCAATGATATTTAATATGATACCTGTAATAGGGACCATTATATATGCAGTTGGTATATTATTTTTGTTTATTCTGATGGTAATTGGAATAATTAACGCATTAAGTGGAAAGACAGAACCACTTCCTGTTATGGGAAAGTATGCAGAGAAGATAAATATATAGTAGGTTAAAGATAGGAAGAGGCATTGTAGGAGGTGCGGACATATATACCACTTTTCACAGCCCGAAATCCAAAGGAAAGTGCCCTCTCTCTATAGTACTCAAACTCATCGGAGGTAAAGTATCTCTGCACAGGATAACTCCCTTTTGAAGGAGCAAGATACTGTCCTATGCTACAAAAATCACAACCAGTATCTACAATATCTTTGAGTGTGTCTATAATCTCTCCCTCTGTCTCTCCCAGCCCCAGCATTATCCCTGACTTTGTCTTCTGCTGTGGATTTAACTTTTTTATCTTTTTTAATACATCAAGAGACCTATGATAGTTGGCTCTATCCCGTAAGACAGGATATAGCCGCAGAGGTGTTTCTATATTGTGCGAGATAACATCAGGGAATGAGGTAAGCACTGTTTCTATTGCCCCTTCATCTCCAGCAAAATCAGGGATTAGAAGTTCTATCCTACCACTAAAACCTGCCTTTCTTATCTCTTCTACGGTCTTTCTGAACATACCTGAACCACCATCAGGAAGGTCATCCCTTGTCACGGATGTAATTACCACATACTCCATACCCAATATGTACACTGCTTCAGCCACCCTTTCTGGTTCTTTTTCATCCACAGGTAGAGGTATCCCTTTTTTTACACTACAAAAACGGCAGTTTCTTGTACAGACATCACCCAAAATTAAAAATGTTGTTGTCTTTTTTCTAAAACACTCTGAGATGTTTGGACACCTACTTTCTTCACAAACAGAGTGCAGTTTTAATTCCCGCAAGGTTTTTTTTATCTCACCTGTTTCCGATAAGATAATTGTTTTCCTGTATAAGTTGTCTTTCATATATTTCTACTATCTCCTGTTCCTCTGTTGTTAAGTCCCTTTCTTCAATTCTTACACCAAATGTTTTTACAAAACTATCCTTTAATACATCGGCAAACTCTTCAAAACCTATCTCTCTACCTATTTCCATCCCTACTGCTGTGGTCTTTTGAAAGGATACCTTCTCTTTTACATATTTTAATACAGGTGCATAGTCAAGTGTAAGGGGTATTGAGCCATGCTGCATTATTACATTTTTGGTTCTTTTCTGTGCATTGCCACCTATTTTTTTCCCGTTGCTCAGGATGTCATAGTCCTCAAATGAAGCAAAACATAGTGTTGACTTTTCTCTATTTATTTGTCCGCTCTCAACTGCAAAGGCAGGACTAAGTCCATAATGTCTGTATGCATTGAGAATAAATGAGCAGATGGTTTTATATCCGTCCTTAACAGTGGCAGGTGAACCAATATCTTCTGATGAGCAGACCAGTGAATATGTTACCTCATCCCCATGAAATATAATGCCACCACCTGTATGCCTTCTGACAAAAGGGACACCATCTCTTACACATGCAGTAATATCAAGAACTTCCTCTATTTTCTGGGAATAGCCGGTACTAAAACTATGGGGAGACCATCCGTATATCCGGAATACAGGGATATTGTCCTTCCTGTGGATATCAATCATTGCCCTGTCCACAGCCATATTGGTAAAAGGGCTGCTGTATCCTGACAAGAAAAATCGCCACACCCTCATTTTTTGTGCCACCTCAAATTTAGTTCCCTTGCCGCCTTTACCTCATCCGGTCTGCTAACAGGTGTGCTCTCTGGCATCTCCGCAAATTTTTCAGGTTTTTTTTCGGCAAGTTCTGCTGCCTCAATCATTAAAGAGATGAAATTATCAAGGGTTTCTTTGTTTTCTGTCTCTGTTGGTTCAATCATCAGTGCCTCTTTGACGATTAGCGGAAAATAGACTGTAGGGGGATGGATACCCTTATCTATAAGAAACTTTGCTATATCAAGGGCACTCACACCTTTCTCTTTCTGTCGCTCTGCTGAAAATACACACTCATGCATACACCTTTTGTTATATGGTAGTTTATAGTATTTCTTCAGTTTTTCTTGTATATAG
>JAQVEU010000103.1 GCA_028697565.1 Candidatus Ratteibacteria bacterium | reverse complement strand
AGCGACTATCTCAGGAGGGGGGCTCTCGCCCCCCTTCCTGATGTAGTTCTCCCCCCATAACAAGATAATCCCTAACGGGATTACTTTCATAGGGACACACGCCCCTCTGACGGTCGCTACCGCTCCCTGTCATCCCGCTGGGGAAACCAGATTGTTTCCCCCGCACACCCCCTAATCCGCATTGGAAACGCTAATGCTTCAACCTCAGGGGAACGCTCCCTTTCCCCTGAAACCCTTTTCGTCGCCCTTTTCTATACGATTCTTCAGTACCCCTGGCCCGACTCGAACGGGCGACACGCGGTTTAGGAAACCGCTGCTCTGTCCTTCTGAGCTACAGGGGCTTATGTCTGAAACTCAAAACCCAAAAGTTCAGTTTATCTTATCATATCTAACACTTCCTGCTGCTATTTCTCTATAATAGACCTTATAGCGGAAAGGAATGCCCTCTCCGCCCTACTATCAACAGAGCAGGCAAGGGGTGATGTCTCATAACTGCAGTCAATACCTATTGCCTCTACCAAGCTCTGTGTGCCATAGCAGGGCATTATCTCTCTGTTCTTTTCATCTTGCTGAAATGCCTCTTCCGAAGGTACATAGCCAAGATTTGTGTTAGAATTCTGAGCAATGAGTTTATATCCAAAAGGAAGCAGTTCCTTTATCTTCATACCGAGCCCTGTAAATATCTCACCAGGCAACCCGATAATGATGGCCTCTTTTCCAAAAGAGCAACCACTTATCTCAAGTGATACTTTTTTCCCCTTTTCTTCTGCAATCTCTACCAGTGCTGATGAGACCATATACTGAAGTGAATCAGGAGGGAGTTTTTTACTTTTTAAAATACCTTTTGCTTTTTTCAACTCATCAGGAGACACTTTCCTTACAGGAACAGAAAACTTTTTATAGTATGTGCTTAAGGACAGGTCTTTTATGGTATCCATACGTTCCAGCACAGATAATGTTTTTTCTTTGATTTTCTCAGCAATAGAAAGGGGCACCTCAACACCTCTTCTGCCCGGGTCTTCGGGATTTATATGGTTTATATCACCTGATGGACCATTAAGAACCATCACCTCTGCATCAGGATAGGCATCCTTTATTTTTTCCCTTACCATACCAGGCCAGTCAGCAGAGATAAACGTGTCACCTAATGTGTCAGGATGAAGGGCAAAGTTTACCACTATCCCTTTGACCTTACCTGACTTTTTATCTGTAATTTTTACCACACAGAGCGTATCATCCACAGGGCCTGCAACCTCTACTATATCTCCAACCCTGTCCCAGGGATTTGTTATAACCCTCCCATCCTTCAATAGATACCTTCTGTTAAAGGCAATGCCTTCCACCTTATCCTTCCCTACACCAATGGATACATCTGTCATCTGGTTGTAAGCCATCTTTATACTGCCTGCAATGTAAAGAGGAAGAAGTTCTATATATGCTGGCTCTACATAAAAACCCCTCTTATAGACATCCCCTCCTGAACTATCAGGGAGTGGTCCTGTATGTGTATGGGTTGCATGTATAAGGACATTAAAATGTGGTATACCTGTCTCTCTATATACAATCTTTTTTGCCTTTTTTACTGTTTCCTCTCCGACCCAACAAAGGTCAACAGATGCAATGGCAAATGTCTTTCCCTTGTCCTCTATTACACAGGATATAACATAAAGTTCATCCCTTATACCCGTTGACCTTCTATCATTAAAGTATCCCGTTAGTGAAAAGCCTACAGGTGGTGTTATCACTGCCTTACCAAGTCCTATCTTCATTTTTTATCCTCCCTTTTTGGGTTTTGTAAACTATTCTTTTCTAAATTCTGCAAATTTTTTATCAATCTCTTCTCTTAAAAATTCCCCAACATTTTGAAATACATCTAAAAGTTCCTCATAAATATCATCTCCTGCAACAAAGTTCCAAAACTCTTTTCCTACCAAAATCTCTCCATTGTCCAAGTCGTATAATCCTTTTAGTGTCCACCTTTCATAGGACTCTGGATGGTATGGATTATAAGGGATTGCTAATCGTGTATAAACCTTAATATCTTCATCTTGACTTAATCTGAGTCCTGTCCATCTGAGAAGCTTAAGTTTCAATGCCACAAACTCTTTCATATTAGGTTTTGCACTGGTTATGTCAAAGTAGTTTTCTATATCTTTAACCTTTACAAATAAATCTACTGTTGAATCCGGATCAATTTTTGGCTGTCCTTTTTTTATACTACCTTTTATCTGTTCAATTTCACTATTTTTATTCGCAGGAATTTCCCCTTTTCTCAGTTTATAGTGGAGATTGTCTATTATTTTACCTGTACCTATATCAATCTCACCAAGAAGTTTATATTGTCTTTCCGCGTAATACCCTGCCCCTTTAGCCAGAATCACAGCAACCTGTTCCCATATAGATATCCCAAAGGTTGTATTCATTGACTGTATAAAAGAAAACATCGCATATCTATCCTTACCAAGCAATCTATGATGAAAAGGCATATGCAATGTCTCGGGTTGATAGTTTCTCAATTTATCCCGTATCGTACCAACAAGAAGTTCTGATATTTCTTTTACAGTATGTGACCGTAGTGGCATTTTTTACGCCTTTTTAAAATAGAAAATAGATTCAAAAAATTTGTTCTCGTCCCTTTCAGTTCTCATAAGAACAGGTCTGTTAAAAACATCTATTAACTTAAGCCCACACTGTCTGCCTATTTCTGGGTATAGATTGAATTTGTCATTGGCCACAATAAAAATACAGGCACTGTCTATTACATTTTTTGATACATTTTTAAATACTGTCCCTATTCCCCTTATATATTCTATCCGTGCCTCTTCATTTTGTCCTTTTCTTGCAGGTCCTATTTCTAAACCATCCTGCCGCGGAAAGCCAAATAATTCATAGGCATATCTGTGTTGCTCATGATAATCTATGAGTCCTACATATGGAGGAGAAGTAAATATCCCGTTAATTTTCACATCATCAGGTAATTCAACTGTCCTTGCATCTCCTTCTATAATGTTAATAAATGCCTCTGTTCTTAATTTATCAAATTCTTTTAGTCGTTTTATTGTATCCATGCTATAACGAATAATAAACTTTAATGCTTCATTTATTGGTTCACAGTATCTTTTGTGTTTTATACACCAGTATGTCTCCTTTACTGGTTTTTTAGGCCGCGCTAAATCATAATGAGGGATGAGCCGTGCTGAACGAGACGCTCTTGAAAGGATAATTTTTAACACATCCTGATTTTTATAATCTTTTATTATGCTTCTATAAAACAGAATTTCCTGTAGTGCCCTCTCACTAAACCATTCTTTCAAATATTTGCTTGGAGTATCAAAATATTCTATTGTCTCTCTAAAGACCGACTGACTACTGGATTGTACCTTATAACTAAAAGATTTTACCCTTTTTAAAGCATCTATAATCTCACTTTCTACTTCGGGAAGATTATATTTCTTTGTTTTCACTTTCTGGATTAGCACATTAAAAGGAGATAGCTCTATCCCTATAGAATTCATACCAAAGATATTACTTTCCACAAGGGTTGTTCCGGAACCAGAGAAAGGGTCAAGAATAGTATCACCTTTCTTAAAAAATTTTTTTAAGAAGACATCTACTAACTGTGGAATAAACTTACCAAGATAAGGGTGTAATCTATGAACATGTTTTGTTCTTTCAGATTCTCTAACACTTAGAAATGTTAAATCATCCCCTAATATCTCTATGTTTTTCCATGTATCTACATTTCTTTCTATAATTGCAGTATCTATCCCAAATTTCTCTGCTACTTTTTTGTTTGTTTCAAGCATAATATTATTGTTTTCTCAGTGCCTTCATTCTTTCTTACTACTCGCTACTTTTTTTACTTTATCTGAGATAGCAAGACCTCTCTGCCTTTTTTCTCGCTCAAAAGGGCTGCCTGCATAAACTGCATAATCTCAAGTGTCTCTTCCAGTGGCACAGGACTCTTTCCTGTCTGAAAGAAGGGTATTACCTCTTTAAGCAACTGGGCATACAAAGGCACCTCTGTTGAGTACATCACCTGCTCTATCTTTTTTTCTCCGAATACCCTCACCCCATAGGAGTGACATCCCTTTCTTGTTCCTCTTACAGTTCCTATCCTGCCATCACCCCACTCACCAACAACAAAATGACTTCCTTCTGTGTATTTTGAAAAAAGTTTTTTACAGCCAGGTCCCATAAAGGTATAAAGGGTCTCTACTCCATGGACACCATACCAGAAAAGTCCAGGATTTGTTGGGTCAAGTGTCGCAGGGCTGAAGGCATCACAACCAATGATATCTCCTATATCAGTGTTCTTTTTTACTCTGCTGATATTAT
>JAQVEU010000102.1 GCA_028697565.1 Candidatus Ratteibacteria bacterium | reverse complement strand
CCTATAATATCCTGACCACTTTTGATATCCTCTATCTTCCTCACATCTATTCTTACAGAGGCATAAAATTTCAAAGCCCTGCCACCAGGTGTTGTCTCAGGATTTCCAAAAAAGACACCAATCTTTTCTCTTAACTGGTTTATAAATATGGCTGATGTCTTTGACTTACTTATATACCCTGTAAGTTTCCTTAGTGCCTGGGACATAAGTCGTGCCTGAAGCCCCATTACACTCTCACCCATCTCTCCTTCAAGTTCTGCCCTTGGTACAAGTGCAGCAACAGAATCCACAACTACAATATCTATTGCATTACTTCTTATAAGCGCCTCTGCTATCTCCAGTGCCTGTTCTCCTGTATCCGGCTGGCTTATAAGCATATCCTCTGTTCTCACTCCTAACCTTCTGGCATATCCCGGGTCAAGTGCATGTTCTGCATCTATAAATGCCGCCTGACCACCTGCCTTCTGTGCCTCTGCAATAATATGCAGTGCAAGTGTTGTCTTCCCTGATGATTCAGGACCGAATATCTCTATTACTCTACCCCTCGGTATACCACCGGCACCAAGTGCTATATCAAGAGAAATTGCTCCTGTGGAGATGACAGGAACCTCAACAGCAGTTTTTTCACCCAACCGCATTATTGCACCTTTCCCAAACTCCTTTTCTATCTGATTTATAGCCATCTCCAGTGCCTTTTCCTTATCCATTTTTCCCCCTTAAAGTAATATTCCTATTATTTCTGGGGCCAGGTCCCAGAAATAGCCCATAGGCACCTACAATATATCACAGGCACTCTTATTCGTCAAAGAGGTGTAACGATAAAACGGCCTATCTCCTCTGCCCTTTTAATACAGTCCTTTCTATCTCTTATTGCACCTTTTGCATCTACATTTTTACATAGAATCTCATATCTATAGGAGGCACCTATCGTCACAAAAAAGTTCTTGATTATGGACTTTGCATTGTCTAAAAAACTATCCCTTTCACTTGCCTCCACACAGATAAAAACACCTGTCTTATGCTTTGTTATTGTATATGACTTGAAAACATTGATACCCAACCACTGACACTGGAATCTGTCTATCATCATCTTTATCTGGGCTGGTAAACTTCCAAAAAATATAGGAGAGGAAACAACCACAACATCTGCTGTTTCAATGGCAGGATAAATCTTCTGCATATCATCATAAATTTTACACCTACCATCCTTTCGTATGTCCTCACACTCCTGACAGGGGACAAACCTCATACTGTTCAGCACAAACTTTTCTATTTCTGCCCCCCTGTCTTTCACCACATTAAGGCAGGTATCTAACAAAATCTCGCTATTCCCGTTTCTTCTTGGACTTCCTGAAATACCCACAACTTTTATAGCCATCTTCCCTCCTCAAATTAAACCCAAAATCCATCTCAATCTTCCTTTATCAAAGAAAGGAGAAGCAACTGGTATTTCAGGTTTTAACTTTTTACTTTCTGTTTTGTGCCCAATCTAACAAACTTCATTGAAGTATTACTGTCAATAGTTTTCATCAATAGAAGAAAGTTTTGTCTGCGCCTCAACAAGTTTGTAATAGACACCCTGTTTCTTTAATAGTTCCTCATGGCTTCCATATTCTATTATCTTTCCCCTATCAATAACATATATCCTGTCAGCACCGCGCAGTGTTGAAAGTCGGTGTGCTATAGCAATAGTGGTCCTGCCCTTACAGAGGACAGCAAGTGCCTCCTGTATCTTCATCTCTGACTCTGTATCCACTGAAGATGTTGCCTCATCTAATATCAAAACAGGTGGGTCACATAGCAGTACCCTTGCTATACCTATCCTTTGTCTTTCACCACCTGACAGTCCTGCACCACCTTCACCAAGATAAAAGTCATACCCGCTGGGCATCTGCATTATGGCCTCATGTATATTTGCTGCCTTAGCAGCAGAGATAATCTCTTTATATGTGGCTGATGGATTTCCATAAGAGATATTCTCTGCAATAGTTCCCCTGAAGAGAAATGGCTCCTGTAAAACAATTCCTATGTTTCTGTGTATAACCTCAGGTGAAATAGTCCTTGCATCATATCCATCAAGAAGAACTACTCCCTGCTGTGGGTCATAAAATCTGCATATAAGATTGACAATGGTTGTCTTTCCACTGCCACTTTTACCTACAATACCTATCATCTCCCCTTTGTTAATTTTTAGACTTATATTTTTAAGAACTGGATGATATAGTTCATAACTAAATGTAACATTTTTGAACTCAATATTCCCTTCTATCTTTTTGATGTCTATCGGCCTGGCAGGTGGTTTCAGTGTGGACTCTGTATCTAATATCTCAAATATACGGTGGGTAGCAGTAATAAATCCACTGAACCAGTTTGAGAGAAGGGTCAAACTTGAAAGCGGAGTATAAAACATTGTTATATAACTTAAAAAAGCCATCAGCTCTCCCAATGTTAACTTTTCTGCAAGCACACTTTTACCCCCGGCATACCATACAATCAATCCCCCTAAACTGAACAGAAAAGCCATCATCGGGTTAAAGGCAGATACACTTAAATTGACTGCCCTATTTGTATCCCTTAGTGTTATCGCCCGTTTGTCAAAACGTTGTATCTCTTTTTCTTCCTGTGCAAATGCGCGCACCATACGGATACCTGCAATTACGCTATGCAGAAAACTTGTCATCTTTGCCTGACTATCCCAGAGTTTATAATACCTCGGATAAATCTTGTGCCAGAAAAACCATGTGCCAAAGACCACAAAAGGGATGGGAACAAGAACATAAATAGCCAGCCGTGCATTGATAGTAAATAGCATAACACCTATCCCTACGAATAAAAGTATATTGATAAGAAATCCCTGCCCTATCTGAGACACAAAACCATGCAGTTGTTCCACATCAGAAGAAAACCTCGTCATTATCATACCAGGTGAGTTTTTATCATAATAGTCAATGGAAAGTTCCTGTAGTTTTCTAAACATACGGTTTCTTAAAGAATAGGTTATCAAGGTACCCACAGAGGTTGAAAGAGTTCCTATTATCATATTGAACTGCGCACGGAACACCTCAGTACCTATAAGGGCGAGTACCAGCCATATAAGCCAGTCAGTATGCTGCCTGGTAGTCAACACTTCATCCACAAGAATTCTAATAAGTTGAGGAGGTACAAGATTCAGACCAACCGCTATTGCAGTGATAAAAAATATAGCAACCATCCAGTGCATATAAGGTAGTATCAAGGATAGCAGCCGTTTCATTATACCACCTTCCCTTGCACATCTTGGGCAAGAGGCTCCTTCCGCCCTTAGCGGCATACCACAGGTTTTGCATAAGATAGGATGCGGTTCCTGAAGCACCTCATTATCTACCGGTTTGCCTGCTTTGAGATTTTCAATCTGGGATGAAAGCCGTTCAAACCTGTAACGTAAAACATTGGTAAATCTCGCTATATCAATATATACACCACCAACCCTTGCCTGAAAAAAGGCACTTCCAACCGTACAGTAGACCCTTGTACTCTCCACATCTTTTAGGTCCACCACTACCTCCGGTCCTGCCCCTTTTTCCGGAAGTGCCATAACTTTTTCAGGGGAGACAAGAACCCACACCACAGAAGAGTTACCCTGAATATCAAGGTCAGCAATAGCAGTAAGTTTAATATCTTTCAGAGGTACACCCAATCTTTCCAATCTATCAATAACTGTTATTGGAATATCCATTGTATGTCTTAAACTCAAAAGTAATAACTAAAAACAAAAATTTTTCTAAACCACATTTTTAACTTTTCACTTTTAACTTTCTATTCTGTGCATTCCTTACTCATTTTACTTTACTATAATTTTTACTCCTGTCAAGAACTTTTGAGAAATGAGTTTGAAAAATTTTTTATTTAGCAGTATAATAAATAACTATGCAGATACTACTTAAAACGCTGAAAGAATACAAAAGTATAGAAAATATATCAGGTCCCTTAATGCTGGTTGAAGGGGTAGAAGGTGCATCCTATGGAGAACTAGTAGAGATTACAGTAGAACAACAAGAAACCCGACTTGGTAAGGTCTTGGAGGTCTATCAGGACAAGGCACTTGTTCAGGTCTTTGAAGGAACTTCTGGGCTAAGTACTCTTAATACACATATCAGATTCACCGGAAAAGGAATAAGGTTTGGTATCTCTCCTGAGATATTAGGAAGAGTATTTACAGGCGTGGGTAGGATCAGAGATAATGGACCAGAGATAATTCCACATAAGTACCTTGACATAAATGGTTTTCCTATCAATCCTACAAGACGTGACTATCCATCAGAATTTATTCAGACAGGCATATCAGCCATAGATGGACTAAACA
>JAQVEU010000101.1 GCA_028697565.1 Candidatus Ratteibacteria bacterium | reverse complement strand
GCTGTTTTTTTGATAGATGAAAATGTACTTCCTTCCAATGAGGGGAGGGGCTATGTTTTGAGAAGAATTATCCGCCGTGCTGAGATGGCAGGTGCTGACCTTGATATAAAAGAGCCGTTTTTACACCATTTATGTGAAGTTGTTGTAGACATAATGGGTGATGTCTACCCATCCCTTAAGAAAAATTTTGAACTGATAAAAAGGGTAATAAATGAGGAGGAGGAAAAGTACTACTACCTTATCAATTCAGCAAGCAAAAATTTTTATATTGCTACAGAAAAACTTCAGGGAAATCAAATACCAGGAGATGTTGCTTTTAAACTTTATGATACATATGGTATTCCAAAAGACCTCCTTGATGATATGTCTTCACAGAGAGGACTTGCTGTGGACTGGGATGGCTTTATGAGGTGCCTTGAACAGCAAAGAGAAAAGGCAAGAAGTTCTTCAGATATAGGGGCGAGAAAAGAACTTATAGAAGGTAATCCACCACAGACAGAGACCGAATTCACAGGATATGAAAAAACAGAAGATATGGTTAGGGGTATAGCAGTATACAGGGATGAAAAAAAGGATATTCTATATCTTGTGCTTGACAGGACTCCATTTTATCCTGAAAAAGGTGGGCAGATTGGCGATAGAGGAGTGATTGTTGAAGAAAGTCCAGAATTTTCAGCAAAATTTAGGGTAATAGATACACAGATAGATGAAAAGGGAGTTATATACCATGAAGGTAGGATTGAAAGCGGTGTTGAGGATGATTTTATAGGAGGAGGGTTAAAAGCACGAGTGGACAAAGGGTTCAGAAAAGCCGTTTCCATCAACCATACAGCCACACATCTTCTTCACTATGCATTAAGAGAGGTTATAGGAAAGGATGTGAGACAGGCAGGTTCTTTTGTTGGGGATACAAAACTTCGTTTTGACTTTGTCTGTTTTAAACAACTAACTGATGAAGATATTCAGAAGGTTGAAGAATTGGTTCAGGAAAAGATATTAGAGGACGCTCCTGTTAGGGTGGATGAGATGACACTGGACCAGGCGATAGAAAGCGGTGCAATAGCACTCTTTCAGGAAAAGTATGGAGAAAGGGTGCGGGTAATAAGTATAGGGGACTACCATAAGGAGGTCTGTGGAGGGACACACATAGAAAGGACAGGGCAGATAGTGCTATTTAAGATAACTGCTTTTTCAAGTATAGGGCAAAACCTTAAACGGATAGAGGCAGTAACATACGGAGAAGCAATAAAATACCTTGATATGTATAAAAAGATGGTGGACGATATATCCGAAAAATTTAATACAGAAGATATGAAGATTCTTTCTGTGATTGAGAAACTGATAGAAGACAGTGAGGAAAAAGACAGAACTATCAAAAAATATGAGGAGATACTATCTTCCGATTTTTCATCAAAGTTAACAGGACAAAAAAAATCTTTTGAAGTAGAGGGGAGGCAGGCATATTTTGTGTCAGGGTTGCTTAATATAGGTAATGGTGATTTTATAAGCAGGGTTGCTGATAGTGTAATGAAAGAGATAGGGGAAGGTGTGGTATTTCTTGGAACTTCTTCCAATAGAGGGTTTTTCTTTATAGTGAAGGTGAGTCCTGATTGCTCAAAAAAATTTTCTGCAAAAGAACTCGTAAAAGAGATTGCAGGTATTGTTGAAGGGCAGGGTGGTGGAAGCCCTGTATTTGCAAGGGGAAGCGGTAAAAATGCAGGAAATTTCAACAAGGCGGTGAGCAAGATAAGAGATATTCTTGGAGTAAAGGAATAGTATGGTAAAGGGGAAAAAAAAGGAAGATAACGAACTGGAACTTTTAAGTCGCATAAAGAGTGGTGATAAAAAAGCAAAGGAACAGTTTGTAAGAGAGAACCAGGGACTTGTGATATATCTTGCAAAGAAGTATGCATTTACCCCTGATATACTACCAGACCTTATCGCTGAAGGTAATATGGGACTGCTCCGTGCTGTTGAGAAGTTTGATGCAAAGAAAAAGGTCAAGTTCGGGACATATGCATATTTCTGGATAAAACGGTTTATCTTGAGGGCTATAATACGCGAGTTTGAAGTGTTGAAGATACCTGAAAGATACCGGGAACTGCAGGAAAAGGTTGAAGAAGTCAAAAAGGACCATATGTTCAGGAAGGGGACAATGCCGACAGATAAAGAGGTAGCAAAAAATTTGAATGTTCCCATAGAGGTATTGAAAAAACTAAAAAAATATACATCCCATATCAGGGTAATATCATCGGACTTTTATGATGGTGAGAAACAGGTTGACCTTTTTGATATAAAGGACTTTTCACATAGGGAAGAGCAGAGCATCTGGGAGTTATTGAGGAACAGGGACCTGTTAGAAAAGATATTCGGCCGTATGAGAGAGAAAGAAAACAAGGCAGATGTGGATATGTGGTTGAAGGTGCTTGAGATGTATTATGGACTTGGTGGAAAAGAACCTCTAAGTTATAAAGAGATAGCAAAAGAGTTGAATGTGAGTCGTCAACGTATACACCAGATAAAAAAGGACTGTCTTGCAAAACTAACAGAAGAATGGCAAGAGATGAAAAAGGAGGAGGAAAAAAATGACAGAGATAAAGTCATTGATAAGGACAATACCTGACTTTCCTAAGAAAGGTGTTCTATTCAGGGATATAACACCTGTACTTAAAGACCCAAAGGCATTCAAAAAGGTTATAGATGCCTTTCAGAAAAATACACCTGTGGATATAGACAAGGTTGTTGCTATTGAGTCAAGGGGATTTATCTTTGGTGCTGCACTTGCCTTAAATCTTGGGATTGGATTTATTCCTGTAAGGAAAAGCGGAAAACTCCCGGGCAAGACCATAAAGGCAAAATATGACCTTGAATATGGAACGGATACACTGGAGATACATGAAGATGCTATAGAGAAAGGTGATGGTGTTGTTTTGATAGATGACCTTCTTGCCACAGGAGGAACATCTCTTGCGGCCTGCAAGTTAATAGAAAAGAGTGGTGGTATTGTAAAAAAAGTACTCTTTTTGGTTGAACTTGATGACCTTAAAGGTATTGAGAAACTTAATGGATATGATGTCTTTTCTGTTACACACTTCTGACTATGAAAAAAATAGATTGGAAGATTGCAGATTAGAAGACTACAAGATTGGAAAAATCTTAAAATTTGCTAATCTTCAAGTCCTCTAATTCCCGTAGTTTTGAATTTTGGGTTTTACTGCTCTTTTACCAAACCACGAATGAATTGGAATTAGCATTTTATTACTTCTTGCTCCATATCTATTATTTACATTAAAGAAGACCCATCTTTATCATCTGCTCTGCTATCTGGACTGCATTTAAGGCAGCACCTTTCCTTATATTGTCTCCCACAACCCACATATCAATAGCATTCTCAAACGTATGACTTTTTCTTATTCTTCCCACATATACCTCATCCTTTCCTGAGACATTAAGTGGAACAGGATATCCTGACTTCTCCGGTTCATCAATAACCTTTATCCCTTGTGAGGATGCAAGAATTTTCCTTATTTTTTCTGCATTAACAGGTTTCTCACACTCCAAAGTAATTACCTCAGAGTGTCCATTAAATACAGGGACCCTCACACATGTTGCTGAGATTTTTATATTTTTTGTTTGTAGTATCTTTTGTGTCTCCTTTATCATCTTTACCTCTTCTGAATAATAACATGGAAACTCATCTGATAGTCCACCTATCTCAGGTATAACATTAAAGGCAATCGGATAGGGATAGACAGAACTTTTTATTTCTGTCCCATCTACATAAGAACGTACCTGCGTTTCAAGTTCATCAACTGCCTCTTTACCTGTCCCTGATACCGCCTGATATGTTGATGCAATGATACGTCTGACACCATATTCTTTATGGATAGGGAAGACAGCCATAAGCATAATGATAGTAGAGCAGTTAGGATTTGCAATAAAACCCTGGTGTTGTTTCAGGTGGTGGGGATTAACCTCAGGAATAACAAGAGGCACCCTCTCATCCATTCGGAAGTCACCACCGTTGTCTATTACTATTGCTCCCTTTTTCACTGCCTCCCAGCCAAAAAGTTTGCTTGCACCTTTTTCACCTTCTGTTCCGGCAAAAAATGCAATATCAATGTCATTAAACGAGTTAATATCTGTCTTTTCCACTTTTAACTTTTTGCCTGCAATAACTTCTTCCCTTTCTCTTGTGGCAAGGACTTTTATGTCTTTATAAGGGAAGTTCCTTTCTATAAGGACCTCAACCATCTTTTTACCAACCATTCCTGCCCCTACGACTGCCACATTATATCTCTTCATTTTCTACCTCTTCCTTCTCCTTTTCTCTCTATTCCTTCCTTTGATAAAGGAAGGTTAGGATG
>JAQVEU010000100.1 GCA_028697565.1 Candidatus Ratteibacteria bacterium | reverse complement strand
CTCTCTACTTGCTACTCGCTACTTAAATATGAACAGGGTTCAGCGAATATTTTTCTGGTGCAGATATTGTGTGGCACTCTGAAAAATATCCTAACTTTCAGTGAGGTGATATATGAAGATACGAAGAAGAAAGTATTTGATAAATAAACCACTTCAGTTTATATATTCAGGTATTATGATTTATCTACTTCTTATAGGTATTATTGTTGTTGGGGCGGGTAGATACTATCTTACCTTTAATACCATATTAGATGAACTTGAGGCACAGGGTGGATTTGTGCAGGCATATGAAATGGTAAAGAGCATCAATTTTTTGATACTGAGACGAATTGGTATAATGCTTATAGTGGTACTTGTATTTGCTTTTTGCCTTGGGGTTTTGTATCTCCACAGGATAGCAGGTCCCATATACAGAATTGAAAGAACCATCCGGGAGATGGTAGAGGGTAAGAAGGTTGAGCCCATACGATTGAGGAAGAAGGACTTTTTTAAGTCACTTGCAGAAGCGATAAACAAACTGATAGAAAAACAGCAACCCTGAATTTATAGAAATTAGAAGATTACAAGATTGGAATAAAAAAAATCTTCAAATCGTCTAATTCATAGTTTTGGGGTTTTTACACCTCAGTCCATAACTTTTCAAGTTTATAGTACTCTCTCACTGCTGGAAGAAATATATGGACTATAACCTCTTCATAGTCAATGAGAACCCACCTACCTTTTCTGAGTCCGTCTATAGATATCGGATGTTCTTTTATACCATCTAAAAGTGCCTCTGCAAGTGATTTTGTATGGATAGGTGAGTTCCCTGATGCAATTACAAAATAGTCAGTAATCCATGTCTGGTTCCCTACAAAAAGCACCTTAATATCTTCTGCTTTCTTTCCTTCTAATATGGATACAATCCTTTTAAGTTTATTATCTGTAATTTTTTTCTCCTTTTTATTTACTTCTTTTTATAATTTTACTTCTTTTTTTTGAAAAGAGAAATACTTGATATTTTCTCGTAATATGATAGAATTATAAACTTACAACACAAAATGAGAAAGAGGAGGACTTTTTATGGATAAAGTACAATTTAACGCAGAAGAAAGAGAAGGTAAAGGCAAAGGGGTTGCAAGAAAACTCAGGGCATCGGGTTTTATCCCAGCAGTTCTTTATGGTCCTGGTTATGAACCAACACAGTTAAAGGTTGAAAAGAAAAGTGCAGAAGACATTATAAGGAAGTTAGAATCCCACAATGTTATGGCTGACATTATTATTAAGAAAGGGAAAGGACAAGAGGCGGTGAAGACCATCCTTAAGGATGTCCATATGGACCCGATACGTGGGGATATCCTGCACATGGATTTTTACAGAATTCGTATGGACCATACCGTAAGAATGAATGTTTCTATACATCTTACAGGAGAGGCACCAGGAATAGCAAATGGTGGTATACTTGAACAGGAATTGAGGGAATTGCAGGTTCAGGCGATGCCTGACAGAATTCCATCAATGATAGAGGTGGATATATCACATCTTAATATAGGAGATGCTGTATTGGTTAAAGATATTGTATTGCCTGATGGGGTCTCAGCAGTTGATGACCCGGAAAAGGTGGTAGTTACAATACTTGCACCAAAAGTGGAAGAGGTAAAGGTTGCGGAAGAGGGAGCCGAAGCAGCGGTATCTGAAACAGCCGCAGAGCCAGAGGTTATCAGCCAGAAAGAGGCAGAAGAGAGAAGAAAGGAAAAAGAGGCAAAAGCGGAAAAAGAGTGAAGATAATAGTTGGACTTGGTAATGCAAAGATTGGTTATGGCAACACAAGACATAATATTGGATTTAAAGTTATTGACCTGATGAGGAAAAGATACCCACCCTCAAAGATTATCAAGACACAATATTACAGGGGCTGGGAAACAAATATAGCAAGCAGTCCTGTTATATTAATAAAGCCAAAGTTGTATATGAATGAAAACGGTATAGCAGTGAAAAAAGCATGGGAAAGATTTGACGGACAATTAGAAAATTATATAATTATACACGATGAACTTGATGTTCCCTTAGGCAAAATAAAAATTACAAGGGGTAAGGGACCAGGTGGACACAGGGGTGTCCTTTCTGTAATAAATGAGTTAGGAAGTAATGAATTTGTGCGGATAAGAATTGGGATAGGCAGTGAACATATCACTGTCCCATATATTGACTATGTGTTATCTCCTTTTCTGCCTGAGGAAAAACAGATGATTAGTCAGGCACTGGAAAGGGCGGTCTTATCCATAGAAGAGATTATCAGAAGCGGTATAGAAAAGGCAATGTCTCTTTATAATATCTAAATGGAGAAAGATATAGTCAACTGTGTTGACTGAGAAGTAGAGAGTAGCAAGTAGCAAGAGAAGACGAATAAAAAGTATTAAAGAAAAGATTAAAGTATTTTTCTCTCTACTATCTACTTGTAGCTCGTTACTATTAGAAGGGAGGATAAGAAAATGGAAGGAGTAGGAATGCAGTTTTTTGCGTTGGTCAGTTCACTTGTGGCGATTGTATTCACCGGTATCCTTGTGAAGAGTATTATGAAAAAACCAGAAGGGACACCTGAGATGGTGGAGATAGCCCAGGCAGTGAGGGTAGGAGCAAAGGCATATCTTACAAGACAGTACAAAGGGGTAAGTATCTTTTTCGGAGTTGTCTTTGTTATCCTTCTTCTCCTTACAGGTTTTGGTTACACAAATATTTTTATTTCATTTGCTTTTCTTGCTGGTGGTTTTTTCTCTGCCCTAAGTGGTTATATAGGAATGACTATAGCAACAAACTCTTCAGCCAGAACAACATCTGCGGCAAAGAACTCTCTTAATGAGGCACTGAGGGTGGCATTTTCTTCAGGGCTGGTTATGGGACTGGTTGTCGTAGGATTTGCGCTGTTTTTTATCAGTGCGGGCTACAGCATTATAAGATGGTTACATCCAGACCTTAACTATATTGCTGCTACAATGGCATGTTATGGAATAGGTGCAAGTGCACAGGCACTTTTTGCAAGGGTGGGAGGCGGTATATATACAAAAGGTGCTGATGTTGGTGCAGACCTTATAGGAAAGGTAGAGGTTGGAATTCCTGAGGATGACCCGAGAAATCCCGCTGTCATTGCGGACAATGTTGGAGATAATGTTGGAGATATAGCAGGGATGGGGGCAGACCTTTATGAGTCATATGTGGGCTCAATTGTTGCTACTATGGCACTGGCTGTTTCGTCGGGACTTGGATATAGGGGTATATCACTGCCACTTGCCATTGCATCATTAGGTATATTTGCCTCTATTATTGGCTCTTTCTTTGTGAGGGTGAAGGAGGAGGCAACACAGGCAAACCTGCTTCTGGCACTCAGGAGAGGCACATACATTGCAGCAGGGATTGTAATAGTTGCTTCCTATTTTGCGATTGTTATGATATTAGGCCCTGAATATAAAAGGGTTTATGGTGCTGTTATATCTGGTGTTATTGCAGGGCTTCTTATCGGCTTTTTTACAGAGTATTATACCTCCGATAGTTACCAGCCAACAAAGAATGTGGCTAAGGCATCACTTACAGGGCATGCCACAGTAATAATAGAAGGTATTGCAACAGGTATGAATTCTACAGCCGCACCTATCATTGTGATTGCCCTTGCCACCATAGCTGCCTATGTATCTACTGGTGGACTTTATAATCCATCTTTAGGACTTTATGGCATAGGACTTGCAGGTGTAGGGATTTTAAGTACTCTTGGTATAACACTTGCCACTGACTCATATGGTCCTGTGGCAGATAATGCAGGTGGCAATGCCGAGATGTCACACCAGCCACCTTTTGTCAGACAAAGGACAGATGCGCTTGATGCACTTGGAAATACTACAGCAGCAACAGGTAAGGGATTTGCTATCGGTTCTGCTGCACTTACAACACTTGCGCTTATTGCTACCTTTAAGCAACAGATTGTTATGTTAGGTGGTCGTATAGACCTTTCGGTAATGGATGTCCGGCTCCTTGCAGGTATCTTCATCGGTGCTATGTATCCAATGTTCTTCTCTTCCAGAGCATTGCGGGCAGTTGGAAAAACAGCACAGGAAATAGTGGAAGAGGTAAGAAGACAGTTTAGAGAGATAGCAGGGTTGATGGAGGGTAAGGCAAAACCTGACTATGCAAAAGCAGTAGATATATGCACAAAGTCAGCACAAAAAGAGATGCTCATACCAGCCATCACTACTGTAATACTACCTGTGGTGGTTGGAATTCTGCTTGGGATAGAGGCGCTGATGGGTCTTCTGATAGGAGCAATGGCAGCTGGCTTTGTCCTTGCTGTTATGATGGCAAATGCAGGGGCAACATGGGATAATGCAAAGAAATATATAGAAAAGGGGAATTTTGGC
>JAQVEU010000099.1 GCA_028697565.1 Candidatus Ratteibacteria bacterium | reverse complement strand
TGAAGAGGCAATATACTACAGGGAGAAGATAAAGAAACTGCAGCAGGAAAAGTAAAGTGGGCGAGTGAAATTTCCCCTGTTTGTAAAAGAGGGGATAGGGGAGATTTTAATAAAATCCATCCCAACCTTCCTTTATACCTTCAATTCCTCCCCATATGAGGGGGGAGGATATAGGTGGGGGTGGAGAGTATAGGAAAAGTTTTCACCCTCCCCTTTATCCCCTCCCCTCATAGGGAGGGGCAACAGGAGAACAAGGGGCGAGGGAAAGAAAAATCCACCCCAACCCTCCTTTATGAAAGGAGGGAGTTTTTTAATAAATCCCCTCTTGATAGGGGGAGTTAGATGGGGTTTGGTGAGGGGTGGAGTTCCCTTCAATTCCTCCCCATATGAGGGGGGAGGATATAGGTAGGGGTGGTTAGAGGGGATTTTTAGGTTTAGTGTTTTGGATTTAGAGTTTATTTATAGATGGGGGTGGAGAGTAAAGGAAAAGTTCTCACCCTCCCCTTTATCCCCTCATAGGGAGGGGAAAAAAGGAAAGAAGGGATTAAAAATCCATCCTGACCTTCCTTTAAAAAAGGAAGGAAAAGTAAAAGAGGAGAGGGAAAATGCATCAATCTTCTCTATTACCAATACGGGAGCGGAAGATATGGCTATTTGCCCTTGAAGAGTTGCTGCATCTTCTTTGCTGTGTCCCTCGCAAGTTGCATATCAGGAAGAACAAGATTTGGTAAACGGGAAAAAGGTATCATCTCTGCTGTAAGTGGTCCCCTGTACCCTATCTTTTTCAGTGCCTTTATGACTGCCTTGAAATTGACATCCCCTTCAAGAAGGTCATCACCAAATCCATGAAGTCCACCTGCACAGTCGGTTCTCTTGAAGTTTTTTATGTGGACTGCCACTATCCTTCTCCCAAGGATTTCAATCCAGTGTTCAGGAAAGCCATTTATGACACAGTTTGCCACATCAAAATAGGCACCGACATATGGACTTTTGAACTGGTCAATAAATGTCCTCATTGCTATAGGGTCTGCAAGAAAACCGTTCCAGACATTTTCTATACCTATCTTCACCCCTGCTTTTTTAGCAAAGGGAATGAGTTCCTTTATGGAAGATGTTGCCAGTTCCCATACCTTTGCATAAGGAGTTACTGGTATTTTTTCCTCCCATGGAACAAAGACGGCACCGGGTATAACAAGGCATACCTTCGCACCAACCCATGAGGCAACCTGAAGATACTCTTTTGTAAAGGCAATTGCCTTTTTTCTTGTGGTAGATGATGTAGCCGCAAGGGATAGTCCCCAGTAGTTTCCAGAAGCACAGGTCTCAATCTTCATCCCAAGAGAGTCAGCAAACCTTTTTATCTCCTTACATTTGTCTTTGCTTATACCCGGAGAAAACTCACCTGCCTCAAATGTAAGTTCAATACCATCAAGTCCCATATCTTTTACTGCTTTTATTGCATCTGCAACTGGTGTTTTTCCTTCAAATCCGCCGACTGTCCAGTAGTTAATCTGCAATACATTCTTCATAGCCACCCTCCTCGTTTTTTATTAACCTATAACAGACAAAATTTTTTCTTCAAGTGTGTGTTCAGGCATAGCACCCACAAATGTTCCTACTGCACTACCATCTTTGAAAACTATCAGGGTTGGTATGGACATTATATTGAATTTTGTCGGGATATTTGGTGATTCATCTACATTCATCTTTCCGAAGACAACCTTTCCCTGAAGTTTCTTCGCAAGGTTTTCTATAGCAGGTGCAAGCATCTTGCAGGGCATACACCACGGTGCCCAGAAGTCCACAACTATTACCTTATACTTCTTTATTACCTCATCAAAGTTCTCATCTGTTATGTGTAGTGGATAGTCAGGGCTCTCAATCGGTTCTTTTTTTTCTTCCATAGTCCTCCCTTTTTATAATTTGTGTTTCAGTTATTATAACATCTATCTTCTGGTCCCATAAATCAACAGGAAGTTCCTTTTCTAACACCTGCATGTCAAACGCAAGAGAAACCTTTAAGATATTACTGCCTGCTGCCTTAAGAAACCTGTCAAAAAATCCTTTGCCCATTCCGATTCTGTTTCCGTATATATCAAATACAACGCCGGGAATGACAGCCAGTTTTATATCCTCTACAGGGAAAGGGTCTTTTTTAAATGGCTGTGGAATCTTCCTTGATATATCTATATCTTCTTTTGAATATATCCGCGAAGGGATAATTATTCCCTCTTCCCAGTCATTAAAAGGAACACATACTACCTTCCCTTTTTCAAGTGCATCAGACAAAATAATATCTGTCATTACTTCTCTGTCAAAGTAGCAGTAGACAAGGATAGATGTAGCATTCTGATAAAAGTCCTCTTCTATCAATTTTTTCTGTATTTCTATACTCTTTTCTATCCAGTATTTTTCACTCAGATGACTTCTTCTCAGCAGTATTTCCTTTCTGATTTCGTTTTTCATAGTCCTTTTTCAGACGTTCTATATGCTTCATAAAAAACTGTATCCGCTTTTCATATCCAGCATCTGAAGGAAAATAAAACTTTTTATTAAGTGGCATATATGTCTGAGGAACATAGTGTTCAGGAAAGTTATGCGGATACAGGTAGTTCTTCTGCCCCCTCTTTGTAAGATGTTCGGGGATATTCATCACCCTTTCCTTCTGTACTGTATCAAGGGCGCTCTCAATGGCAGTATAGGATGCGTTGCTTTTGGGAGCAGTGGCAAGGTATATAGCGGCCTGGGAAAGGATAATTTTTGCCTCAGGCATCCCAACAACATCCACAGCATAAAAACAACTGGTAGTAACAGAAAGTGCCTGAGGGTCTGCATTCCCAATATCTTCTGAAGCAAATATAATCATCCTCCTTGCAATAAATTTAGGGTCTTCACCACCTGCTATCATCTTTGCCATCCAGTAAAGTGCAGCATCAGGGTCAGAGCCACGGATACTTTTTATAAAGGCAGATATTGTGTCATAGTGCTGGTCTTCATCCCTGTCATAGGCAATGGGTCTATTCTGTACTACATCCTTTACTATATCAACCGTTATATCTATCTCTTTCCCTTTTGAGGGTGTGGATAGCACTGCTGACTCAAGGATATTTAACGCCTTTCTTGCATCTCCTTCACAGGCATTTGCGATATAACTGAGTGCCTCTTCTGTAATAGACAGGTTTAGATATCCCAGTCCTCTTGCCCTGTCGGTAATTGCTCTGTTCAGTATCGTCTTTATGTCTGCCTCTGTAAGTGCATTAAAACGGAAGACCATACTCCTGGACAGAAGAGGTGTATTGATATAGTAGTAAGGATTGTGTGTGGTAGCGCCTATGAGAATAATAGTTCCCTCCTCAACATCCTTCATCAGTGCATCCTGCTGGAGTTTATTGAAGTGTGCTATCTCATCAAGAAATAGTATGGTCTTTTTGCCTGTCTCCTTTATCCTTTGTTCTGCAACTGCTATAACCTCCCTGACATCAGCAACTGTTGCGGTTACTGCGTTAAGGTGGTGAAAATAATTTTTCGTGTGTCGGGATATAAGAATCGCAAGGGCGGTCTTGCCACAGCCAGGGGGACCATAAAAAATAAGGGAGGGAATTTTGTCCTGTTCAATCATACGTCTGAGCGTCTTACCTTCTCCGAGGATATGTTGCTGTCCCACAAATTCTGAAATGTCCTGTGGACGCATTTTTACTGCAAGCGGCTGGTTTTTTACTGGAAGATTTTTATTTTCAGGGGTCTCAAAAAGTTCTTTCATTTTTCTTGGTTTTTCAATATAGATAGATGTGGATTACACGAGGGAAAATACTTTTCCCTCTTACCCTTTGGAGGTCTCGGTTCAATCCCTTTTGTAGTTCACTTATTACTAACCACTACTCACTAACCACTGCTTTTATGTTTTATACTAATCACTATTCACTAATCACTTGCTTTTATGTTTTATACTAATCACTGATCACTAACCACTGCCTTTACGTGGGCGGTGCAGGACTTGAACCTGCGACCTCTACGATGTCAACGTAGCACTCTATCCAGCTGAGCTAACCGCCCGGGAGAAACAGTTATCAGTGATTAGTGGTCAGTAAAACCTTATTACTAACTATCACTAATCACTTGCTTTTACGTTTTATACTAATCACTGCTCACTGATCACTGCTTTTATTCACTGCTTTTACGTCTTATACTAATCACTGATCACTAACCACTGCCTTTACGTGGGCGGTGCAGGACTTGGCGCCCTCGCATCCCAATACTGCTCGCGTCGGCCACCCGCTGAAATTGCTCTTACCCATCGCAATTTCTTACTTCGCTCCCCTGAAATCCTAAAAATTCAGGATTTCAGCCTGCGACCTCTACGATGTCAACGTAGCACTCTATCCAGCTGAGCTAACCGCCCGGGAGAAACAGTTATCAGTGGTTAGTGGTCAGTAGAATA
>JAQVEU010000098.1 GCA_028697565.1 Candidatus Ratteibacteria bacterium | reverse complement strand
AGATAGGGAAGTATCCCATTGAGTATCAGATAGACAATACCTATAACAGGAAGAAGTAGTATTCGTGTCATTGTCTTTAGTATAATACTACCTTCTATTACCCTGGCAGCCGCAGGACTGTGGATGTAATACCACCTGACAAATGCCCTGCCTGCTGTATGTGTAAGAAGGACGCTATCCCTGAAGTTCCTCAACAGACCAACACAGGGATGAAGCGGAGAGCCAAAGGCAGCAGTTGCTATAAAACAACCACCATCTCCGCCACCACTATCTCCACCACCAATACCTGTGCCTGTAAGTGGAACAATAACATCTTCTCCTTCTGCTGCATATCCAGTGTATGAAAGTCGTAAACTGGCTGACCTTATTCCGCTGCTTTGCGGAGAGAAAACAATGTCAAGGCATCTTATCTCTCCGGTTGGTATCTCCATAATTGAACCTGGCGCAAGCCCTTCGGAGAAGTCAGATGCATTTGTTCCTTCAATAGAAGAGGTTACTTGGACAGCCACCTCGCTTGTATTATATATAGTAATCCGTAATGTTTTATTTTCTCCTACCTTTACCTCACCAAAGTCCATCTCTTTTGGGTCAGTTGCTATAGATGGTTCTGCTGTCTTTACATATACTTCATTTCCTTTTGCAGGTGCACCTGAAACAGAAACATAGACAGATGTGGTATTTAATAGTTCCTCTTCTAAGTCCGCAGTCACCACCATATCACAGTTTTTCACAAGTTCACAGTAGAATTTGCCAGAGGCACCTGATGGAATATTCCCCTTGACAAGAAGTTCTATGCCTTCTGCTGTCAGTAGGTATTGTCCCGGAGTACAAGTAAATGTAATGGTATGCAATTCCTCATTGATTGTAATCTGGTCACCTATAACACCCCACCATATATCTTCCCTCTTTTGATATAGTCCTATACTTTCCGGCAAAAAACCTTCATATGTCAGGGTAAAAGATTTAAGGGATGTGACAGGTGATTGAAGGGATGTAACAGGTTCCTCGTCTATCTGCGGCAACTCTAACTTCATATAAAAGAGTTCTACATCATACAACCCTGGATCCACTATCCTCACAGATGGAATCCCATCTGAGACATAGACCCTGCCGATAGATCTATCTTCACATATCTCATTAAGAAGAAGCATAATACCATTATTAAAGACAGGCGCAATATAGTGCGGGGAAGTGTAAAAGACATTATCTTCTGTATCCAGATGTTCAAATTGCAGATAGATGGGCATCTTTGTAGAAAGCCCCAGAGGGGCAATTGACATACTATCCAGAACAAAAATCCCACTATCTGATGTGACATCAAGGTTTTCATCTATTCCTTCCATCATACAGTCCACATAAGATGTATTGGTAGGTGCACCATCATATACTTTCCATCCATAAACCTGAGCATTTTTTATAGGGTTGCCATCCTCATCACCAATAGACCCTGCTATCACACCACCGCCTCCAAAATCCATTCCTAACTTGTTTGCAAAGGTCTCACTGATAATCATAAATTTTGGTTCACCATCACTATTCAGGGATTTAAAGGTGGCTTCCTCATCATCCCCTTCTTTGATAAATGCATAGGAGTAGGTGTCTTTATAACCCGACTTGCTTGCCTTTACTATAGCAATAGCAGGAGATGGTACATTACGCACGGTAAAGGAGCCATAAGAGTTAGTTCGTGCAGAGATATTCATTCCACATAGGGTTATTGTTGCACCACTGACAGGTACCCCTTTCTCATCAACAAGATAACCGGTTGTCTCTTCTATCTCATATGAACCTGCTCGACCCAAAATACCATCATACTCACTGACCCCTGATGTGATGCTATCGGCATATATAAATGCAGGCCTCCACATAAAACTATAGTTTGACCTTGAAGCAGAAACCATTACTGTGCCAGGGTCAATGTTATAGGCAATAAAGCCAACTGTTCCACCATCCTCTGCACTACTACTATCTGGACTCGTTGCAAGTTTTACACCTAATGGTTGTGTACTATCAAACGCAATATACCTTACAGTTCCAACATTGCCTCCATTCATATTTCTTATCACTGCTGTCGCCCCTGTGAGAAACTCACCACTATCTGCATCAAACATCAATACCATAATCGCACCCTTACCAGATGTAAGGGGAGGAATCCCTAACTGAGTAAGTTGGTCTGCAGTGAATACCATTGCATCATGTTTATCCTTATTCAGTTCTTCAAAAACGGTTGGGATTGTATAGGTAGGAAGATAGATATCCTCATGGACAGACATATCTCCTATGGATATATCATCATCCAGACGAAGGATATAAAGGCTACCTTTCATAGATGCATCTAGAGCAAAGGCATATACTCCCTCTTCGGTAGACCGCTCATTCTTGCTTTCATTAAACACCACAGGCATCCCGGATACAGGTGTGGGAGCAGGTCCTTCACTTCCTTCAAAGTTCATTGGAAGAGTAATTACCTTGCCAGATACTCCATATTCTGCACTGCCTGTCCCTGCAAGTAAAAACAGGATGCATATTGCCACTGCCACAGCCCTTTTATATGCTTTTCCTCTCATAGATACCTCCATTTTTTGTTCTATAATTATAATGTTACATCTTTCTTAAAAAAAGTCAATTTTTTTTATTCCCCTCTACCCCCCTCGTATAAAAGGGGGGAACCTAAATCTCCCCTAACCCCTCTTTCCCTTTATCCCCTCCCTATGAGGGGAGGGGATAAAGGGGAGGGTGAGAACTTTTCCTTTACTCTCCACCCCCACCTATATCCTCCCCCCTCATATGGGGAGGAATTGAAGGGGACTCCACCCCTACCTATATATCCTCCCCCCTCGTATAAAAGTGGGAAATTCCTTCTCCCTCTTTCTTCCTACTCCTTTCTTTTTCCTATTTCCTTCTTTTTGTAAAGGAGGGTTGGGGTGGATTTATCCCTCTACTCTCTACTCGTTACTTCTCAGACAACACAGTTGAATGAGTATTTAAGCAAAATTTGACAGACAGGGGAAGTATCTGTATAATAAAAACATGAAAAAGATATTGCTATTATTGATGATGTTTATTTTGGGTTGTTCCCTCTTTGCTGACGATATAACACTGGCAAAGATACAGACAGAGGCAGAATATCCTTATCTTCCTGCTGATGTAAAGGCACTTGTGGACAGGACATTTTCCATTGATGCAACTGAGCGGGCAGAGGCAGCATACCAACTTGGCAGGTTAGGTCCAAAGGCAGAAAAGGCATCCCCTTTCCTTATAAAGATGTTAGATGACAACAGCCCTGTATTTTGCAGATATAATGGCTATGGCGTGTGGAGTACAGCAGGAAAAGAGGCAGCAAGGGCACTTGTAAAGATAGGAAAACCGTCACTGAAATATCTTATCTCTGTTCTCGAAAATAAACATCCTTATATTTCTATAAAACCAGATATGCAGAGAAATATTATTATATACCTTACAGAACTCTCCGGCGAAAACTTCGGAAACGACCTCTCAAAGTGGACAAACTGGATTATGTCCCAGTTGCAGTCGTAATCATAGTGGTACCGTAAAAATCTTCCCTCTCCCCTCACCTTTCAATCAAGTACCCGGTTCTCACAGAGAACCATGTCCTTCTATCTTATCCCCTCTTTATTAAACAGGGGGAAAATCCCCCTGTATCCCCCTTTACAAAAGTGGGAAATTTTTCTCCCTCTTTCTCCTACTCCCTTCTTTTTCCTATTCCTTCCTTTCATAAAGGAAGGTTGGGATGGATTCCTTTTCCCTCCCTCCTTTGTTCTCCTGTTGCCCCTCCCTCAGAGGGGAGGGGATAAAGGGGAGGGTGAGGAACTTTTCCTTTACTCTCCACCCCCACCTATAAATAAACTCTAAATCCAAAACACTAAACCTAAAAATCCCCTCTAACCACCCCCACCTATATCCTCCCCCCTCATATGGGGAGGAATTGAAGTGGACTCCGCACTCACCAAACCCCCTCTAACTCCCCCTTATCAAGGGGAGAACCTTCATCCTCTTGACTTGCCCCCTGAGATGTTTACAACTGTTCCTGTGATGTAGGATGCAAGGTCTGATATAAGAAATGCCACAAGATTTGCTACCTCTTCAAGTGTTCCTACCCTGCCCAGAGGTATTGATACCTTCTCATATGACTGTCGCAACTGCTCAACTGTTATACCCCTCGTATATGCAAGTGCCCGCTCATACTCAGGTGTCCTCAGGGCAGTAACTTCAAGAATACCAGGGGCAATACCCACAACCCTTATGCCATATTTTCCCAACTCTTTTGCCCAACTCCTTGTAAAAGAATACATTGCTGCCTTGGTTGCTGCATAAATACTCTGCCCTTCCGAACCCTCAAGACCACTTTCAGAAGAAACATTTAGTATTACTCCTTTTATATTATCTTTTATCATCTCCCTCGCAACTGCCTGTGCACAGAATACAGTCCCCTTCTGGTTCACTGCTGTCATCTTATGGAATATCTCTTCTGTT
>JAQVEU010000097.1 GCA_028697565.1 Candidatus Ratteibacteria bacterium | reverse complement strand
CCATATACAACATCTGCCTTTTTTTCTTCCATTACTTTCAACATTTTACACCAGTCCATCGGGTCATACTCTAAATCAGCATCCTGTATTACAACAATATCTCCTGTTGTATACTTCATCCCTTCCCTTATAGCAGACCCCTTACCCTCATTTTTGTCTTTAAAGATGATTTTTATACTATTATTTGAGACCTCTTTGTTTTTAATTTCTTGTAGTAATTCTCTCGTTCCGTCAGTACTCCCATCATCCACAACAATAATCTCTTTTTCCACAGGAACATCCCCTACCCTTTTTATAATCTCAAGGATAGTATCTTTTTCATTGTAGACAGGCATTATTACTGATAGTTTCATTTTTACTCCACTGCCATATCTTTGTCTTTACAGCAATAAATAATGGTAAAGGTATAGCCAGAAGGAAAGTAAGGAATTGGTATACTGGTGCGTATGAATGAAAGAAGAAGTATATAATCAAGGCGAAAAGTGCAGAAAACGAAAAAGATATACATGTAAAAATAATATTAGGTGTTCCAGAAAGAACTGCAAAGGGGATACACCACATAACATACCAGGTTGCCCAGTTTGGCATTATTAATGAGACAAGGATAAAGAAAATTATTGCACAAGAATTCAACATATCATGGAAGGAATGTGTTTTTAAAAATAAAGATATGTAGATATAAAGAAACAAAATGTAAAGGATAAACTGTAGAAATTTTGTACCGGCTACCGCAATATTCTGGCTGAAGGCAAATGATAATACAACATTCCACAAAAACATAATAGAATGTCCTGTAGCACCGGTCATCCAGAAGGGTTTCAAAAGAGAAGTAGGTCCTTCATAGAATGGTAACCATACCAGAACAGAAGTGAAAAGAAAAATTATGATAGACAAAAGAATCTCTTTTTTTGTTTTCAGTGTTTTAATGTAAAAAGGAAAGAAAAATGCATATGAAAATTTTGTAAATGAAGAAAGTGCAAAACAAACAGCAGGAAGAAAAACTTCTTTTTTGAGATATAGATATATTCCGACCAGCAGAAAAGTAATCATAAGAAAATCGTTGTTATTACCACATGAGGAATAGATGAGAGCAAGTGGATTCCATGCATATAAAAAAGTCCCTATTGTTTTAAATTCTGGTTTTTTTATCTTTAATATATTATATATAAGACACACATTTACTATATGGCAGATTATTATAAAGACCTTGAAGACGCCAATTTCCAGGAATATATTGTCCCTGCCTATGCAATATAAAAATGCTGCGACAATATGCCAGACAGGTCCATAAGCAGAGGTAAAATCCTTCCATCCGACAAAATGTAGAAGATGGTCTCCTACAAAGACGGCTGGCTTTACAAAATATGGATTTGCATGGTAATAATAGACCATCTTTCCCTGAAATATGTAGAGAAAGAGGTCTATGTGTTTACCGGGAAGATAGAAAAATAGTGTAAAACAGAAAATTAATGTTGATAAGAAAAAGAAACGGAGAGACATATCTCTTTTCTTTAATACATTGAAGGCGCTCCAATAACTTAGAAAAAAAAGAATAATGACTACTCCATAATAGATTCCAATTCCAGCAGGGGAATACATCCATTCAGGTATCAAGTCAATAAATTTTATTAAGTAACTGTGTATATTACTAAAAGGAACATATCTATGTATAAGTTCTGCTGTTCCTGAAGTTCCTTTGCGTGACAGTACATACAGAACAGGATGAAAGATATGAGCGATACAGCATAATTCCATCAAAAGTACAGATTTAAGGTATCTCTTTCCCATAATTTTTAGGTCCTAATTTTAGAAATATTGTTCTGCCATAAAACTGAAATTCCATAAGCCGCAAACATTATAAGATAAGGTTCAATGGGCATACGATAGCGTATGATTGCTCTTACCAAAATATATGTTCCTGAATAGTAAATAATCAGTGCGTAGAGAATAAAAAGTTTTCGCCAGTTTTTTATTGAATATAACAGACCAAGAATAGCAAATATAAAAACAGGGACTGTATAAATTCCACTTATAATCTGGTGTAGATAAGAATATGCCTTCCCTGGTCCTGATATTCTATATGGGATGGGCCTCCAGAAGTTTAAAAATCTTTTACCCACATATTTTATATATGTTGCAGGATGGTTAATAATAAAATCTTTTGCCCTCCGTTTAAAAATTTTTGTAGTTTCAACCTCACTGATATGTAAAAATTCTGAAGAGTCATATATGAAAGCAGTTCCACTTGGCTCTATTCTAAAAGATTCAGGGTTGTTATTGATAAACAGTGCCTGTCCTGCATCCGTTGAGTGAAAAACAATTGTTCTATGTATTCTGTAATTTCTGACAACCCAGGGTAAAATAACTATCAACATCCCGGCAACTATTATAAAAAACTTTTTCCATATTTCTTGTTTATTTTTAACTACTAAAAAAAACCATATAAGGATGAAACAAAAAAATAGTGCCATTGTTGTTCTGCACATAACTGCACATCCAAGTGATAGACCTGCGAGGAGGGTATAAATGCTATTAGAGTGGTCTATACACCCTGTTAAGTAAAAAATTGTTAGAAGAATTAGAAAAAGTGTAAGTGTTTCAGGTGCAAGATATCCTGTGAAAAATATAAAGGTAGGATATATTGCCATTCCGATGGTAGTTAATATACCGGTGAAAGGATTGAATAACTTTTTTGCAACAAGATACCCTATTAATACGGAAAGAGTACTTAATAGGGCAAGTCCTATCTTTGCATAAAGGAAATTGTGTCCAAAGGTAGCATAGATACCCGCCAGAAAAATAGGGAAAGCAGGTGGCCGCCATGAATAATAAGGAGTATCCCCAGGATTAAAAGGGTTATCTATCATATACCCTTTTCCTGAAATGAGATTAGAAGCAATTTCATCCCACCAGTCACCCCATACATCCACATTATTATCAAGATGGAATATCCATAACAACCTCAGGCATAATGCAACAAGTAGGACGAAAAAAATAAATAGTTTTTCTCTCTTACTCATTATGCTTTCTCTCTATTTAGATTGCCCCACATTTTTGCAATTGTTATCAAGGTTTTTATGATATGTCCGGGACGAACAGTTGTTTTACCTTGTTTTCTTGGGTAGTGGGATACACCCTGCTCTGCTATATAAAACCCTGCTTTCTTTGCCCTTACAAGAAACTCAGTATCAATAAAAAAATCATCACATTCTATTTTTATAGCATCCAGAACATATCTATGGAAAAGTTTAAATGAGCAATCAACATCTTTTACTTTAAGATGAAATAACAAAAATATCAAATAGTTATAACCTTTTGAAAGAAATATACGAAGCAAAGAGTCCTTTCGTTTTATTCTGTATCCTATAACAATATCATATTTTTCTATTAAAGGCAGAAAATTTTTTAGTTCTTTGATGTCAAACTGGTTATCAGAGTCCGTATAGAATATATATTCATATCTGGCATTTGAAAAACCAGTTTTTAATGCTGTACCATATCCCTTATTTGAACTGTGATGGAATACTCTTACATGAGAAGGGTCCTGCCGGGCAAAGTGTTCTGCCCTTTCCCCTGTTTTATCAGAACTTCCATCATTTACAACTATAACCTCATAATTATCACATAGCACTGCAAGAAAATCCTTTATACTTATTATTGCCGTGGCAATATTTTCTTCCTCATTATAAGCAGGTAAAATTACAGATATACTTTTCAAGTTCTATCCCTCCCGCTTTTTATTATATCTAAAACTTTATTATGTAGCCAGAAAAGACCATATACAGCAAGTATTATACAAAATGGTTCAAGAGGAACTCTGTATCTAATAGAGGCAAGAAAGATTATGTGAAAGATAGTAAACAAAACTATTAAGGAATGGATAAACAGGGCATTTCTATTCCTTAGTGTGAGAAAGAAACCCAAAACAAAAAATGGCAACATAAAACCAAAACTCAAGATACTGATAATCCGGTAGAGTGGTTCTGTAAAATCAGAGGCATTAGGTATGACATTCCAGAATCTCTTAAACTTATTCTGTAAGAGCCATAGAAATCGGGAAGGATTGTCCTTTATTACCTCTATTGTTTTTTTATAATATGCACTGTCCCTTGCTGTTTCCGGGAGTTTTTCTATCTCTTCCGGGAAGTACCGACAAGGGCCTCCATCTGAATACGGGTTGTTCCCTTCCCAGAATACCCTGCCACCCATAGTTGTTCCCGGGATAAACTTACCAAATACGACATAATTTCTTATAATCCATGGAGAAAGTGTAAGAGAGAAAAACGTCAGGATAAAAAATATCTTCTTGATTTTTATCCCGGTTTTTTCTTTCATAAAAGCAATGTGCGCAAGAGCAACAGGAAGATATATCTGTATTGTGGGCCTGCACAATCCTGCCAGTCCTAATGAAATACCTGCCTTTATCCATGATGATGGCTTATCTGAAAGGTTTATAAAAGTATAAATAGTAAGGACTGTCAAGAAAATAAAAAGTGTCTCTGTAAGTAAAAAACCGTTGTAGAAAATGAAAAAAGGATAGATAACTGCTACAATACCTGACCAC
>JAQVEU010000096.1 GCA_028697565.1 Candidatus Ratteibacteria bacterium | reverse complement strand
TGACAGGGCGATTGTCCTCCGCAAAGAACACCGCATACCTGTTTCATCTGAAGAAGATGAGGTAAGGTCTAAACAGAGGGAACTTTTTTTCTATTCAGAAAAGGTGAAGAAAGAAACTGTGCCGGCCACTCTATAAGGTATGGAAAGAAAAGTTGTCAATATAGGGGTCTTGGGTTGTGGAACGGTTGGATGTGCGGTCGTAATGTCCCTGCTCAAAAACAGAAAGGCACTTAGGGAAAAAACAGGCATTGACTTTGTGGTTTCAAAGGTCTGTGATAAAGATATTAAAAAACGTCGGTTGTTTCCTTCACACTTCACATCCAGTCCTGATGATATTATAAACGTACCCGAAATAGATATAGTGGTAGAACTTATCGGTGGGACTGGTGTTGCTCTTGACTTAATAAAAAAAGCAATAGAAGGTGGTAAGTCGGTTGTTACAGCCAACAAGGCGGCCATATCAGAAAAGGGTAAGGAGATTTTTCGTCTTGCAGAAGCAAAAGATGTGTACATCGGTTTTGAGGCAAGTGTGGCAGGTGCCATCCCTGTCATAAAGACCATAAGAGAAAGTTTTGTCGGAAACAGCATTACCAAGATATTCGGAATACTCAATGGAACAACAAACTACATCCTTACAGAGATGTTCCATAATTCTGTAAACTTCTCTACTGCACTTTCATCGGCTAAAAAACTTGGATATGCAGAGGCAGACCCCACACTAGATATCAAAGGTATTGATACAGCACATAAACTTTCCATACTTTCAACCCTTGCCTTCAACAGGTATATACACTGGAAGGATATATATGTTGAAGGAATTGAGAAGATTGAGCCACTGGATATAACCTTTACATCGGAGTTTGGATACAGGATTAAACTGCTTGCTGTTGCAAAGAGGGAAGGAAACAACAATCTGGATATACGTGTTCATCCAGCACTTCTTCCTTCAAGTCATCTCCTTTCATTTGTGGGCGGTGTCTATAATGCCATATATCTTGAGGGTGATATGTTTGGCAGGTCTCTTCTTTATGGTGAGGGTGCTGGTGGTCCTGCTGCTGCAAGTGCTGTTATATCCGACATTGTTGACATTGGAAAAAAACTGATGCATAAAAGTATGTCACAGAAGACAACCACTTCAGAAGACAAAAAACTTAAGATATTACCTATGGAAGAGATAGATACAAGATACTACTTTAGATTTACTGCCCTTGATAGACCTGGTGTTCTTGCTGGTATCGCAAGGGTTCTTGGGAACTACAAGATAAGTATTGCATCTGTTATACAGAAAGAAGAAAGTCCTGAGAAGGCAGTGCCTATTCTTATGTTGACACACAGGGCAAAGGAGTCCTCTGTAAGGGATGCGATTACAGAGATAGACCACCTTTCTTTTATAAAAAGTCCCACAGTCCTTCTTCGCGTGGAAGAATAGATGATAAGGTCTCGCCCTCTCCTCTAAGGGAGGGGAAATTTTGGTATCTTCCCCCTTGAGGGGATTTAATTCCTCCCCATATGAGGGGGGAGGATATAGGTGGGGGTGGAGAGTAAAGGAAAAGTTTTCACCCTCCCCTTTATCCCCTCCCCTCAAAGGGAGGGGCAACAAGAGAACAAAGGGAGAGGGAATATCCTTAATAAATCCCCTTTAACAAAGAGGGGTGAGGGGAGATTTAGGTTCTCCCCTTGATAAGAGGGGGTTTGGTAGGGGAAAGTCCACTTCAATTCCTCCCCATATGAGGGGGGAGGATATAGGTGGGGGTGGAGAGTAAAGGAAAAGTTTTCACCCTCCCCTTTATCCCCTCCCCTCAAAGGGAGGGGCAACAAGAGAACAAAGGGAGAGGGAATATCCTTAATAATTCCCCCTCTTTAACAAAGAGGGGTGAGGGGAGATTTGGGTTCTCCCCTTGATAAGGTGGAGTGAGAGAGAGTTTGGTGAGGAGTAGAAGGAATTTAAGGGAAATAGAGGTAGTTTTTAGAGGATATTTGGCTTTTTACTTTTTACTTATTGTTAACTTAATCCATTTTTTGGCAGAACCAAGAAAACAAAAAGGAGATGATACGATAAAAGTCAAAAGTGGTGAATACTCTGGGTAAAAGGGATAAAATATAATAAGCCTGGAGTAGATAGGTTATAGGTTGAATTTTTCCGTGAGGCTTAAATGAGACCTCGTAAAGGAGATTAACTGGCACCTATAACTGAATAGTCACCATAGGCCGAGAAGAGCCTGAATAGGAGGTTGGTGTTCACCGCAATATAACTCTACTCCGAAGGCTAAGACAGACAAAAGGGGGTAGAGATGAGAAGATATATAGGAGTAGATTTGCATAAGAAGGGATTGGTGGTGTGTTATAGAAGTGAGGCAGGGAAGAAGGAGGTAGCAGAGTATCGGTTGACAGAAGATGGGCTGGATGCATTCAGGGAGACGTTGAGTAATCAAGATGTAGTAGCAGTAGAATCCACAGGCAACACAGGATATTTTGTAAGGGCTATAGAAGATTGTGTAGGGAGTATAAAGGTAATTAATCCCACACAATTCAAGGTAATAGCCAACTCAGTAAAGAAGACGGATAAGATTGATGCTGGGACGATAGCAGAATATCTCAGCAAAGGTTTTATTCCGGAGGTGCGGATGAAGAGTAAAGAGCAGTCGCAGACAGATAGTCTTATAGGGACACGGGACAAGTTTGTGAAGCTACGGACATCCCTAAAGAATAAGATACACAATATCCTGAATGCCAATGGTATAGTTACCAAGAAAGAGATGTTTAGTTCCGATAAATCGCTTGACAGGATACTGGAGATGGATTTGGACCAGGGGGACTTATTTGAATTAGGTTTAATAATAGAACACATCCACCATCTAAACAAGACGATAGAAGTTATCAATAGAGAGATTGCAAAAAGAGGGAAGAAGATGGATGGATTTGATAACATAAAGTCCATAACTGGAATAGGTGATACATCTGCGACAATCCTGTTAAGTGTAATAGGGGACATTAATGACTTTGAGACATCGGATAAGCTAGCGGCATATCTTGGTTTAGTGCCTCGTGTTTTTGCTACTGGGAACACGGTTCATTATGGCAGGATAACCAAGATGGGGAACAAGATAGGGAGGACAACATTAGTTCAATCAACATTGATTGCTATCCGGTATAACGATTATTTAAGAAGATTTTATTTAAAGTTAAAATCTAAAAAGGGGAGTGGTAAGGCAATAATTGCTACATCAAGGAAGTACCTGTCTATTATTTATAAGACATTGAAGTATAACTTAACCTTTGAGGATTTTAATCAGTTCCAATTAGCAAAAGCACATTGAAAATTCGTTTTCGGAGTAGAGGAATTTTTGACTTTTAACATAGGAGGAAACTATGGAAAAGAAAAAAAGTTCTGATTTCAGGTATGATACAGGGGAGGCAATAGTTCCATGGGCAGCAGTCGGAGAAAACATAAACCTTAATGATATTGAAGAAATTTTGAAGTTTCTGATACAGCCGGTTGATAAAAAGAGATATAAAAAACAGTTTTCAACTCTAAGTAGAGAACTTAAAAATCTCTTGAAGTATGGCAGGTATGCAACAAAACTCACACTTGGGAATAGAGTAACAGAACTTGAGGAATATGTATGTAAGATGTTAAATGTAAGATATGCATGTTTTATTACCAATGCCACTGCTGGCTTTGAAATTGGGCTTAAACTTTCAGGATTAAAATCTGGGGATGAGGTTATTGCACCTGCAATAACCTTTTGTTCAACAATTTCTTATCCACTTTTGATAGGAGCAAAGGTTGTATTAGCAGATACTGATAGGAGGACTTTGAACATTGACCCGGACGATATTGAAAGGAAGATAACAAAAAAGACAAAGGCAATCATTCCTGTCCACATAGGTGGCTATCCCTGTGATATGGGCAGGATAATGAAGATTGCAAGAGCATATAACTTAAAGGTTGTAGAGGATGCAGCACATGCCTTTGGTGGCTGGTATAAAGGGAAGGCAATAGGCGCCATTGGAGATTTTGGTTCATTCAGTTTGCATGAAGTAAAAAATGTTACATCCCTTGGAGAGGGAGGGCTTGTTATAACAGATAGTGAGTTTGGAAAGGAGTTTCCACAGGCAAGGTTTGCGGGATTTGATATTTCACATCCGATAGAACACTGGCTTTATGATGTCCGACTTATTAAGGGATATGGTGATGATATGGTAGCAGGAAACCACTCTGCGACTGAAATCCAGGCAGTTGCGCTATTAAGCCAGTTAAAACGGATTGATAAGATAATAAGTGAAAGAAGAAAAAATGCTGAATTCTTAAACAGTTGTTTCAAAGATGTAGATGGGATTGTCATTCCTCCTCTTGATACAAAAGACATAAAGCCAACACATCACCTATATCTTATCCAGATAGAACCTGAAAAGTTAAAAGGTGATATACAGATGTTTAAGGCAAAACTTACTGAAAAAGGAATCACACAGATTCAACACTTTGCACCGTTGTATAGATTTTCATACCTGAAACAACTTGGCTATAATACAGAAAATATAAAAAAGAGTTGTCCTGTCGCAGAAGACCTGTTCTTGCATAGATTTACCCATCTTCCTTTGTA
>JAQVEU010000095.1 GCA_028697565.1 Candidatus Ratteibacteria bacterium | reverse complement strand
CACATAGGGGTTGTCCCAGAAGATGAAAATGATATTGCATGGAGGTCAATGGTCCAGTCACTTCCGGAGGTTGGAACCTATGCGTATAACAAAGGGGTGTTCCTCGCAACAGAAACAGGTCCTGAGGTGACATCCCTTCTCAAAAAACTATTAGATACTATTGGAAACCCAGGCATAAAGGTGAACTATGACCCTGCAAATCTTGTGATGGTTGCAGGTGACGACCCTGTAAAGGGAGTATATACACTTAAAGATTATATCGTTCACACACACGCAAAAGATGGGGTAAAACTACCTGATGAGAATGGACAGAAGCGGTGGAAGGAGATGCCCTTAGGTGAAGGTATGGTCAACTTTCCTGAGTATCTGAAGGCAATGAAGGAGATCGGGTATAACGGATTTTTCACCATTGAAAGGGAGGTAGGCGAAAATCCGGAGGTAGATATAATAAAGGCAAGGGACTTTTTAAGAGGCCTTGAGAAAAAGATAGGAATCTAACAAAGGGGGGAAAATGCTCGTAGGTACACAGATGTATACACTTCGTGATTATTGTAAAACAGTGGAAGATACAGCAGAGACACTGAAAAAAGTAAGTCAGATGGGATATAAAACAGTCCAGGTATCAGGTATGTCAGAGCCAAAAGATGTAAAAGAACTTAAGAAACTACTTGATGACAACGGACTCTATCCCTGTTCCACACATACCGGTTATGAAAGAATAGTACAAGAGACAGATAAGGTAATAGAAGAACATAAGATATTGGGATGTGAGGCAATTGTATGCCCTGGGCTACCTGGTGAACTTCACAATAAAGAAGGGTACCTCAAAGTAGCAGAAGAGTTTACAAAGGTGATGAAAAAGATAAAAGAGAACGGTCTTGTTCTCGGCTACCACAACCACGGGATAGAATTTCAGAGATATGATGGCAAAACAGGACTTGAGATACTCCTGAATAACTGTGATGGTCTGGAGGCAGAGATAGATACCTACTGGGTACAGTATGGTGGTGGGGACCCTGCATACTGGATAGAAAAGTTCTCAGGCAGATGCAGTCAACTGCACTTCAAGGATATGGGAATCATAGCAAACCAACAGGTGATGCCTCCTATAGGAGAAGGTAATCTCAACTGGGAAAGAATAATCAAGAAGGCAAAAAAGACAGGTACAAGATACTGTCTTATAGAGATGGATACACCAACAATAGATGCCTTTGAGTCATTGAAAAGAAGTTTGGAATTTCTAATAGGTGCAGGACTTGAAGTATAAATGTAAAACTCTAACATTAGGCACAGAGTAGAGAGTAGCAAGTAGCGAGAAAAGAAATTGAAGGATGGAGTAAAGTCCATCCCAGTCATTCCTTTTACAAAGGAAGGAGAAGAAATCCATCCCAACCTTCCTTTATGAAAGGAAGGAGAAGCAATCCACCCCAACCCTCCTTTACAAAAGGAGGGAGAAATCCCCCCATCCCCCCTTTAATAAAGGGGGGTTAGAGGGGATTTAGATTCTTCTTCCCTTTTTCAAAGGGAAGTTAGAAGAGATTTAGGGATGATGGGTTCTTGCTACTCAAATATTTTGATACAGTGCTCCATCTACGGGCTGGATGGGATAAAACTCAGGTGTCTTACCAAACACCTGTTGATAAAGAGGTGCAAGTTCATCTATAAATGTGGGGATACACTTCTCTTCAATGAGTACAAGACAGCAGCCACCCATACCTGCGCCTGTAAGTCGTGCACCTTTAACTCCTCTGATATTTTTTGAAAATTCCACAATGAAGTCCAGTTCTCTACAACTTACCTCATATAGTTCTTTTAAACTCTTATGGGACTGATACATTAGTTCCCCGAAACTATCAAAATCACTGTTCTCAAGGCAATTTACTGCCTCAACTACCCTTTTGTTTTCTTCAACAATATGCAGTGCCCTTCTGAATGTCTCCTCTGAAAATTTATCTTTATAAGAACTGATGTCTTCTATATCTGTAAGGAACTCAATATCTTTCTCCTGTCTTATAATCCTCACCGCCTCTTTTACAGAGGCAACGCGGTCATTATAAACAGAAGAGGATAAACTTCGCTCTTTTTTAGTATCCACAAGCAAAAATTTAAGGTTTCCCATCTGTAATGGGGCATATCTATATTCAAGTGTCTTACAGTTTATAAGAAGTGCACTGTTCTTTTTGGAAAGATATATGGAAAACTGGTCCATTATCCCACAGGAAACCCCGACAAACTCATTCTCTGCTCGCCTGGCAAGTTTAATCAGTTCAAGTGGTTCCAGTTTCGTCCCTGTAATCTTCTGAAATAAAACACCTATAGACACCTCAACAGCCGCTGAAGAACTGAGACCACTTCCCACAGGGATATTACCACCAATGGTCAACTCTATCCCAGGTACTGCAAATCCAAGTTTTCTAAATTCATCAAGGACACCTAATATATAATTTGCCCATAGATAATTCTCTTCGTAGGTAATATGCTCCGTATCTGTTTCAAAGTACTGATTGTAGTTAAAAGAAAAAAGGGCTATCTTATTATCTTCCCTTTTTCTTGCGGATGTATAGATGAATCTGTCTATCCCTATAGGCAAAACATATCCGCCCTGATAGTCAATATGTTCCCCTATAAGGTTTGCCCTTGCAGGTGTGGTAATAGTAATAAAAGGGCCTGTGCCAAAGTTTTCTGTAAATGCCTTCTGTATCTGTTCCTTCATAAAGGAAATTATAGCATTTTTGGATTAGTAGTGGAATACTACCATGTGATACTTTTCTTTTATACAAAATTAGTATAAAATAAGTACAATAACGGGGAGAATAGATGGAAGAAAAAAAGATAGAAAAGCAGCTCTCTTTACCATTTGCAAATGCTGTCCAGATGAGTGTCAGAAATATGAAGGTACGGTTTGGAAGAGCAATTATTATTACGATGTCCATTTTATTAGGGATTGCCTTTTTAATGTCTGTGCTTACAGGTAATGCATTCACAATGAGTTTGATACATAAAGGGCCTGAAGAGGTCAAGGTGCTTTTAATGGCGGATATCACAGAGGTAAAAACAAGGCAGGTGTGGCTTGTGTCTCTTTCGCTTCTTGTATGTACTGTTGGAATTGTCAATGCGATGCTTATGTCAGTTACAGAAAGGTCAAGATAGATAGGAACAATGAAGTGTTTAGGTGCCCTTGATAAGTTTATTGTTGAACTGTTTCTTCTTGAATCCCTTGCCCATGGAATAGTTGGTTCACTTGCAGGTGCTATCATAGGTATACTTACAATGACTGTTGTATATCTTATTCAGTATGGTGGACTTATTATAAAAATTTTTCCATGGGGGACAATACTTAAATATACACTGTTCAGTGTAGTGTTAGGAACATTCCTTGCAGTGGTTGGTGCACTATATCCTGCATATATCTCTTCAAAGATGGAGCCGGCTGAAGCAATAAGAAGGGAAGTGTAGTAAAGAAGTCAAAAGTTAAAAGGTATGGTTTAAAAAATTTTATGTTTTTTAGTCCTTACTTTTGAGTTTTGAGTTTAAACTATAAGGGGGATGAAAATGCCAAAGGAAGCGATTGTAAGAACCATAGGTGTAAAGAAAAGCTTTATGTTGGGCAAGGTACCACTGCATGTTCTTAAAGGTATTGACCTTGAAATATTGAAAGGTGAGTACATATCCATAATGGGACCCTCGGGTAGTGGAAAAACAACACTGTTTAATATGATAGGTGGACTGGATAAGCCCTCTGAAGGTAAGGTATATATTGATGAGGTTGACATTGCACAACTGGATGCCTATGAACTTGCATGGCTACGATGCAGAAAGATTGGCTATATATTCCAGACATTTAACCTTATTCCTGTTATGAGTGCACTGGAGAATGTTATGCTACCTATGATATTCGGAGGACTCTCCACAGATGATGCAAGGGAGAAGGCAAAGGCATTATTAGAAACAGTGGGACTTGGCCACAGGATTGACCATAAGCCATTTGAACTGTCAGGTGGCCAGCAACAACGTGTTGCTATCGCACGAGCACTGGCAAATGACCCTGCAATCATACTTGCTGATGAACCAACAGGAAATCTTGACCTGAAGACAGGGAGAGAGATTATTGATCTTCTAAGAGAGATGAACAAAGAAAAAGACGTGAGCATCATTACTGCTACCCATGACCTTAAAATGCTGGATGTATCAGACCGTGTGATATGGCTAAGAGATGGGCTGATTGAAAGAGTTGAAGACAGAGAAAACATCAACATAAAAGTTGGTGAGATGGAAGGAGAGGAGGCAGGATAAAAAGGGAATGGCAAAAAAGACAATAGGTATTATCGGATGTGGCAATATGGGAAGTGCTATAGTAGATGCGATCTTATCAACAGGCACATTTCATCCTTCATCTGTATATATCTCAGATGTCCGTAAACAACAGACAGACAAACTGAAAAAGGCATTTGGTGTTATTCCCACTGACAACAAAACGCTTACAGAAAGGTCTGATGTAGTTATAATAGCAGTAAAACCTGATAGGGTAAGGGATGTAATAACTGGTATAAGTGATATACTTTCCCCTTCTAAGTTATTGATATCCATAGCAGCAGGAGTATCAACAAAAAAAATCGAAGG
>JAQVEU010000094.1 GCA_028697565.1 Candidatus Ratteibacteria bacterium | reverse complement strand
GGGTACACTTTGAGAATATGAGGGAAGCAGGGGACCCTGTTGAGCATGCCTCTTTTTACAGCAAGGAAGGTGCGGATGAGATTGTTTTTTTAGATATCAGTGCAACAATAGAAGGTAGAAAGACAATGGTAGATGTAGTAAAAAAGGTCTCTGAGGTTGTTTTTATTCCGATGGCTGTGGGTGGTGGCATAAAGAGTGTGGATGGAATAGAGGAACTTCTGAAGGCAGGTGCAGATAAGGTCTCTATAAATACCGCTGCTGTGAGGACTCCTGAACTCATAAAAGAAGGAGCAAAGAAGTTTGGAAGTCAGTGTATTATAGTGGCTATTGATGCCAAGAAAATATCTGATGGTAGATGGGATGTATATGTGGAAAGTGGAAAGACACCCACAGGTATAGATGTAGTGGACTGGGCAAAAAAGGTTCAAGAACTGGGTGCTGGAGAGATACTGCTTACCAGTATAGACAGGGATGGGACCCAGAAGGGTTATGATATAGAACTTACAAAAGCAGTAGCAGAAAGGGTAGGTATTCCTGTTATTGCATCAGGTGGTGCTGGTACCCTTGAACACCTATCAGAGGTAATAATTAACGGTAAAGCAAGTGCAGTTCTTCTGGCGTCATTGCTTCATTTTAGACAATATACCATAAGTCAGATAAAAGAGTTTCTTAAAAGCAAAGGTATAGAAGTCCGTTTGTAAAAAGTTAAAATGTGAAACTTGTGGATAATTTGTGCCAATGCAAAAAGCAAGACCCAACCTCCAGATATTGGTGCTGAATGATGGATTTAAGGGGAATCTAAACCAGTCATTAGGGATAGCGCAGGCATTTCCTTCCCCAAACATAAAAATTTTTGATGTCCATATTAAAGGGCCATCCTACCATCTTCCTTCAAGGAAAGGTGTATATCCTCTGTTATGCAAACTGCTCTCTTTTTTATGTGTTTTAAGATTGTGGAGATATGGCAAAATTCTTCTGAAATATTTATTAAAAGAACAGGATGGGCTATGGAATAAAAGGTATGATATTGTTATCTCTGCGGGTTCTATTCTATCTCCTGTTAATCTTATAATTTCAAAAAATATAAAGGCACTCTCTGTAAATATAATGGTCCCTTCCGTCATTCCCCTGAAACTTTTTGACTTTGCAATTATTCCGTACCATGACTTTGTCAGATTAAAAAATAGAAAACTCAAAAACATCATAGTTACGTTAGGAGCACCTAACTGTATAACAGATAAGATGTTGGAAAGCGAAAGAAAAAGATTAAGTGCTTTTATTACTGTGCCGGAAAACAAAGAGGTAATAGGCATTCTTATTGGTGGAAATGACCAGAACTATAGAATATCAGTAGGATGGGTTGATGGGTTATTTAAAGAACTGGATGTGTTGAAAGAAAGATATAGTTTTATTCTTACGACATCAAGAAGGACAGACAGTCAGGTTATATCTTTTATACAGAAAAGGATAGAAGGGGATGCCGCATTTATTTATGCAGAGTTTCCCGGCTATTCAGAATATACCTGTTATCCTGGGATACTTTCACTCTGTGACTATGTTTTTGTAACAGAGGACAGCATTAATATGATATCTGAGGCAGCCACTTCTGGCAGGCCTGTACTTGTATTAGGAGTGGAAAGGAAAAAGAAAGATAAGCAACTGGTATTTGATAAAACCCTTGAAAAACTTATAGAAAAAGGTTATGCTGAATATCTGCCAGTAAGCAACGGGATGAATACCCTTGTGGAAAAACTTAAAGAGATAAAGAACAGAAAATTTAATAAACTCAGTGAGGCAGAACAATGTGCCCGAAAGATATTAAAAATTATCCAGTAAAAAAAATTCTTATTATAGGGACAAGTTGTTTAGGTGATAACCTTATATTGAGTACTTCTATTAAAAAGATCAGGGATGTATTTGAGAATGCAGAGATAGATATAGTAATAGGTCCCAGAGCAGTTGAGTTTGCTGTTGATAATCCTTGGTTTTCAAAGTATTTTGTGTATGAAAAAGGTAAAAGGATGATGCGGATTGTCAATATAGTAAAACTCATAAATAAAATTAACACAAAAAGATATGACCTTATTGTTGACTTCAGAAACTCACTATTACCATTTTTCCTTAAAGGAAAGTTTAAGATGACATTTTTTTTAAAAGAGTTATTTTCAGAAAAGACCTTTACACATGAGGCCGAAAGAATAGTAAATTTTCTTACACCCTATTTCGGCAAAGAAGAAAATATCTCTCTATGCTTTCCACTTTCTAAAAGAGACAGGGATGATATGGATGTCTTTTTGAGGGAGATGGGTATAAAGCCATCAGATAGAATAGTGATTTTCAATCCTGGTGGGAAAGCAAAAAAGAGATTATCCGATGAGAAATTTGCTGAAATAGGAAAAGCACTTCTTAAAAATTATGACTCGTTGAAGATTATCATTATCGGGGCAAACTATGAAGAAGAAATTGGGAAACGGATAAAAGAACTTATTGGCAGTAATGATGTCTTTAATCTCGCAGGAAAGACAACAATTAAACAACTTGCAGCACTCCTTGAAAGGGCATCCCTTATGATTACAAATGATACAGGGACCCTTCACCTTGCAAGTGCTATGCACTGTCCCACAGTTGCTATATTTGGTCCTACCAATCCATACAGATATGGACCCATTGGAACAAAAAATATAGTCATCCACAGTAATATCTCCTGTTTCCCCTGCAATGAGACAAAAAGGTGCAGAAAGAACTATCTCTGTATGAAACAGATTACCTCCGAAGAAGTTATCAAGGCAGCAATGTTATTTCTTGATGAAAAAGAACAGCCACTTCTTTTTGATATCTAATATGAAGATTTTAAGAGTACTGCCTGCGATGGATTATGGTGGAATTGAAAGAGGTGTCTATGACTTTTCAAAGGGAGCAAGTGAAAAGGGGCATCAGATTGTAATTGTTTCTGGTTATGGAAGATTTATTCCAGAACTTATAAAAAGCAAAAATATAAGGTGGTATAACCTAACTCTTGAAAAAAGTATTCCAAATTTTTTTAAAGGGAGGAGACAACTGCTTAAAATAATAAAAAAGGAAAGCCCCGATGTTATTCATGCCCAGAGTAGATTTCCATCGTGGATAGTTTATAGTTTAAAAAGCAAATTAAAAGGTACTCCTTTTGTAACAAGTATTCATAATCTTTATCCATTCTATCTTTATAGCCAATCTACTGGAAAGGGAGATTTAGTAATCGTTGTAAGTAAATTTCTAAAAAAATATGCAATGGAAGAACTTAAAGTGGATGAGAAAAAAATTAGGGTGGTCTATAATGGCGTATCAGACAGGTTCGGGGAAATAAAAAAAGAGAAAAAAGGGAAAATATCAATTGGAATGATAGGAAGATTTACAGAGTGGAAGGGCTGGTTTTACTTTTTAGAGGCAGTCAGGTCCTTATATGACAGAAATAACTATGATTTTGAGACAGTCCTTATTGGCTCTGGCAGTAAAGGTTATGAAAGAAAAATTGAAAAGTGGATAAAAAATAATAGTTTAAGTGAGAAGATAAAAATTTTAAAACTTGATAGTATTGAAGGACTAAAATTAATAGATATACTTGTTGTTCCATCAATAGAGCCAGAGGGATTTGGAAGAACTGTTGTTGAGGGGCAGTTTGCAAAAGTCCCAGTTATTGCAAGTGATATTGGTGCAATACCTGAATTAATTGAAGATAATAAGACAGGTTTTTTAGTACCGCCAAAGGATGCTAATGCAATTGCTGAAAAAATAGAATATCTTATCAAAAATCCATCTGTAGTTAGTACTATTACGGATAAGGCATACAATTTTGTCAGAGAAAATTTCTCTGTTGAAAAGATGATAGAAGAAACATTGGCTGTCTATAAAGAGTTGATATAATTTTTCCTTCCAGTTATAATTACCCTATGAAGAAATTACCGGATGAATTTAAGAAACTCAAAAGGATAAAGGAGCCATTTAAAAAAAGATTGTATTTTACAGGGATATTAACAAAATATCTAAAAAAAGAAGATATTAAACCAATTATCGTAGGTGGAAATGCTGTGGAATTTTACACAATGGGCTATTATTCAACGGCTGATATAGATATTATTGCAGATGGTTATGAAATAATTGGAAAAGTCCTTGAAACATGGGGTTTTAAAAAAGAAGGAAGGCATTGGTATAATGAAGAGTTTGAAATAGCAATAGAAATCCCCGCTTCTACTCTTGATGAAGATGCCTATGATAATGTAACAGAGGTAGAAATAGATAATGTGAATGTCTTTATCATTGGGGTTGAGGACTTAATTATTGACCGGTTAAATGCCTACAAGTGGTGGAAATCTTTAGGTGATAGAGAGTGGGCGAAAAGGTTGTTAAAATTGAAAAAAAATGAGATAAGATTTGATTATATAGAAAAAAAGTGTAAAAAACAAGAGATTTTTGATGTTTTTGTAGAAATAAAAAAAGAAATTGAAGATGAGAACAGTTAAATTTGATGAAATTACTCAGAAAAAAAGGTGCTTATTTTTTGTAGATAGAAATAAGAAAATAAGAAGAAGACCAAGGGACAAACAGGAGGAAAAAATACTTGATATTCTTCTGAATGTGAGAGTAGAAAAATTTTTCCAGAAGGGGATTATTAAAAAAACAGGAAATA
>JAQVEU010000003.1 GCA_028697565.1 Candidatus Ratteibacteria bacterium | reverse complement strand
GAGAGGATATTTAACCTTTTGAATATAATAAGGGTGTATACAAAGAGTCCAGGAAAGGTGCCTGACACTGATAATCCTTATACCCTTAAAAGTGGCTCACTTGTTATAGACCTTGCAGAACTTATCCACAAAGATATTGCTAAAAACTTTAAATATGCGCGGTTATGGAGAGATGGAGAGGACAAAATTGCTATTGCAGGGAGGGACTACCCACTAAAAGATGGGGATATTGTGGAACTACATATATAACAGGCCGTTGACTTTTTTTAGAGAAGGGATATAATAATAAGACAAAAGTTAAAAGTGTAAAATTGAGAAGGAGAAACAAAGAGAAGCAATTGAAATTTAAAGAAGAGAGAGGTGGTTATGGAAAAAAAGTATGAAGCATGTTTTTTGTTAAAGCCGGAACTTTCAGAAGAGGAAAATGCAAAGGAGCTATCTTATATTGAGGGGCAGATATTAAACAATGGAGGTAAAATAGTTAAGAAAGATATCTGGGGCAAAAAATATCTTGCCTATCCTATCAAGAAAGAGACAGAGGCATTTTATTACATTGTGTATTTCATGGCACTTCCGGGTTCTCTGTCTTCAATATCAGAAGGGATGAGAAGAAGAGAGAATATCCTCCGCTATCTCTTCCTGCAGAGAAAGAGATTTCCGGAGTTAGAGAAAGATGAACAAAGAGGAGAAAATGTAAATGCCAGGGCCAACGTTAAATAAGGTATTCCTTATAGGTAGGTTAACAAGGGACCCGGAGCTCAGATATACCCCAACAGGACAGTCAGTTGCATCAGTAAGGATAGCTGTTAACCGTGAATATGTATCAAAATCAAAAGAGGATAAAAAGGAAGAGACATGTTTTATAAATCTTGTCATCTGGGGAAAACGGGCAGAGGTATGGGCTGAGTATCTAAAAAAGGGTAGTTTGATATTTGTTGAAGGCCGCCTCCAGTATAGGCAGTGGGAGACACAGGATAACGAGAAGCGGTCAACAGTTGAGGTGGTAGTTGAGGACTTCCAGTTTCTGGACAGGCCATCTGCTGGGACAGGGATAGAAAAAGAGGGGCAGAATATAGAAAAGGAGGAACCAGAAGATGTCAGTGAAGAGAAAGGTTAAGATATGCCAGTTCTGTAAGACAGGTGTTAGCGAGATTGACTATAAGGATACAGGTATGATTAAGAGATATACCAGCCCGAGAGGCAAGATACTACCTCCAAAGATTACGGGGGTATGTGCCAAACATCAGAGGGCACTTGCAAGGGCAATAAAAAGGGCACGATATGTGGGGCTTCTCCCTTTTGTAAAGGTTTAAACTATGAAAGTTATATTTATAAAGGACTTTCCTGGAGCAGGTAAGAAGGGTGATATAAAAGAGGTGAGAGATGGATATGGAAGGAATTATCTTATACCCAGGGGTATTGCTATAGAGGCAACACCTGAAAATCTTGAAAAGTTAGAAAAACAGGAGCAACTACTTTCTGCAAGAAAAAAGAAGGATATATTAAGGGCGAAGGAGATAAAAAATATTCTGGAAGGTAGTTCAATAACAATTACCTCCAAGGCAGGACAGGATGAGAAACTATTTGGAGCCATAACCCCTGAAGATATAGTAGATGCACTTCTTCAACAGAAAAATGTAGAGATTGACAAGCACCAGGTTTTACTTGAACAACCCATAAAAAAATTAGGAATATATAATGTACCTATCAAGACAGGAGAAAATATAACGGCAGAGATCAGGGTATGGGTTGTAAGAGAGAAGTAATATGCCTAAAAAGAATAACCACGAGTCCATTCTACACAATAAGGTGCCTCCTCAGAATCTTGATGCGGAAAGGGCTGCATTAGGTTGTATGCTTCTCAGTGAAGCAGCGAGGATGGATGCCTTTGAAACAATTAAAGAAGAGTTTTTTTACAGCGAGTCCCACCGCAAGATTTTTTCAGCAATCCGGACACTCTTTGAAAAAAATGAAAAGTGTGACCTTATTACCGTTACAAATCAACTAACACAGCAGGGAGTTATTGATGAGGTTGGTGGAGTTGAATATCTCAGTGAGATGGTTGAGATTGTTCCAACCGCAGCAAACATTGATGAGTATATAAAAATAATATGGGACAAATATCTCCTGAGAACCATCATTGAAAATGCTACAGATATTATCTCTGAAGCATTCTCAGAGCCAGAAGAGGTGGATGCCTTTCTTGACAGGGTAGAGGCAACGATATTTGATATAGGCGAGAAGAAAACAAAAAGGACTATATTTCCCCTCAAGGAACTGATCAAGGAAAATATAGAACTGATAGGAAAGATACACGGAAGACAGGGACTTGTTACCGGGGTTCCCACAGGATTTACAGACCTTGATAAACTGACAACGGGTTTTCACCCTGCTGATTTTATTATTATTGCATCAAGGCCATCTATAGGTAAGACCGCCTTTGTATGTAATATTGCCCTTAATCTTAATGCAGGACCATCCAGATTTCCAATACTTATGTTCAGTTTAGAAATGAGCAAGGAGCAACTTGTACAGAGGATGCTTTGCTGTGAGGCAAAGATAAACCTTCTGAAGCTGAGGCAGGGGATGCTTTCGGATGAGGATATGGGAAAGATGCTTCTTTCTGCTGGACGGCTGGAGCAAGTCCCTATCTTTATAGATGATACACCTTCCCTGAATACCTTTGAACTGCGGGCACGTGCCCGACGTTTGAAGGCAAGCGAAGATATTCAGTTAATCGTAGTGGACTACCTTCAACTTATGAAAAGCAGCAGAAGAGCGGAAAACAGACAGCAAGAAATAAGTGAGATATCTGGTTCCCTTAAAGCACTTGCAAAGGAGTTGAATATACCTGTGGTTGCCATCTCTCAGTTAAACAGGGCACCTGAGCAAAGAGGAACAAAGGAGCCGGCACTTTCAGACCTCAGGGAAAGTGGTTCTCTTGAGCAGGATGCAGACCTTGTTCTTCTGCTTTACAGAAACAGAGAAGATGAGGAATTGGCAAAGGTTGCAGATGTCATAATAGCAAAACAGAGAAATGGTCCTTTGGGCAGGGTCCATCTTACATTCAGAGAAGAGTTTGCCAGATTTGAAAACTATACTCCAAGAGAATAAAAATGTTCACATTTATAAGAAAGACAGGACGTGCAATTTTAAACTATATATCCTATTTTGGTTCTCTTGGTGTGACGACTATTGATGCATTCAAGAATATATTTTCTGCCAAAAAAAGTGAAAACATATTCAAGCATATAGACCTTATAGGTGTCCGTTCCTTTCCTCTGGTGGGAATTATATCTGTCTTTATTGGTATGGTACTGGTAATGGAGACCGCCTATACACTTAAAAGATTTGGGGCAGAGATTTATTCAGGTGGTATTGTCTCCGTATCAATGATAAGGGAACTAGGTCCTGTCTTTGTAGCGATTATTATGGCTGGCAGGGTTGGTGGTTCAATCGCTGCTGAGATAGGCACGATGAAGATAACAGAACAGATAGACGCAATGGAAATTTTGGCTGTAGACCCTGTGGCATATCTTGTAAGTCCCCGTCTCCTTGCTGGTATTATCTCACTCCCATCCCTCTTTCTGATGAGTTTTTTCCTTGCCATAGCGGGGGCAGCCATTGTAGGTATATTACTTGTTAATATACCATCAGGGATGTTTTTTTATCAGACATTCAGGTTCATAGGCATCAGGGACATGATTGTGGGACTTGTAAAGTCAATTGTCTTTGCTATTGTTGTGATAGGGGTTGCTTCTCATGAGGGACTGAGGGCAGTTGGTGGTGCATCTGGCGTTGGGAATGCAGCCACCACATCCGTTGTTGTCTCTTTTTTTCTTATAATACTTTGCAACCTTATACTTACAGGACTCTTCTATTTTGTATGAGTATAGAAGTAAATAATATCTCAGCGAGGTTTGTTAAGCGAGGCATAAACTAAAAAGTAATAATTAAAAACTACAACTCAAAAGTCAAAATCCAGGTAAAAACTTTTAATACTAATTTTTCTCCTTCACACTTGTCTTAATTCTCTCCAAAGAAAGATACAAAATGGTGTTTGCCTGATATTTAAAATTGACAGAACCAGCATACAGTTTACAATATATATAATGGAAGATATAATAAAATTAAGAGATGTAAGTGTGAAATTTGGCGAAACAGAGGTTCTGAAAAAAATTAACCTTGAAGTAAAAAGAGGGGAGTCCCTTGTAGTAGTCGGCAGTTCTGGCTGTGGCAAGACCGTCCTGTTAAAGACCATTTTGGGGCTTATACCTGTAGCAGAAGGCGATATATATCTTTTTGGAGAGAAGATAAACGGAGCGCCAAAAAGCAAGATAATGCAGTTAAGGAGCAGGCTGGGTATGGTATTTCAGAGTTCTGCCCTTTTTGATTCCATGAGTGTATGGGAAAATGTTGGGTTTTACTATCTCAACCACAGTGATATGACCGATGAGCAGATAAGGACATTAGTTAGAGATATGTTGAAAGAGGTGGGAATGGAAAGTTTTGAAGAGTTCCTGCCTGAGCAGTTAAGTGGGGGGATGAAAAAAAGGGTCTCTATTGCAAGGGCTCTTGTCTCAAAGCCAGAGGTTATATTCTATGATGAACCGACCACAGGGCTTGACCCTATTATGGCAGAGAGTATTACGGAACTAATCACTGAGATGCACAAAAAATTCAGGACCACAGATATAACAGTTACCCATGACATACATCTTGCTTCCCGTATATCCGACAGGATTGCACTGATTGAAAATGGGACAATAAGAGATATAGGAACATTTGATGATTTAAGGAAAAACAGTCAGAGTCCGCTTATAAAAAGTTTCATTTTTACAGAGGAGAGAAAATGAAGAGAGACAAACTTTCCCTTGAGTTGCGTGTGGGGATTTTTGTTATTATAACGTTTATCCTTGCGATAGTTTTTATTATATCCCAGGTAACCACGGGGAAATACAGGGGCTATGAGATAGGGATACGGTTTGACTATGTAGGAGGACTTGAGAGTGGCTCTCCTGTCAGGGTAAGCGGAGTAAGGGTAGGAGAGGTAAAACAGATTGAGATACTCTATGAGGTAAAGCCGGAGGTGCTTGTTAGAGTAAAACTAAAGCAGGACATAAAAATCAGCGCAGGTAGTAGAATTACCATCCAGACACTCGGGTTTATTGGTGAAAAATATATTGAGATAATCCCATCTCCATCACAGAGATATATACAGCCGGGTGAGATAGTGGATGGAGAAAGTCCTGTTACTATGGAAAAACTTGTGGAGGCAGGTCAGGATATGATTATAGGGCTTAACAGTATCCTTTCAGATATCAGTAAAATCACAGGGGATAAAGAATTTCAAAAGAATATAAAGACAGTGGTTGGAGAGGCGGCAACTGCTATTACGAAAATAGAAACAACATTTACAGAGATAGAGAATCTTACACAAACCATAGCAGAAACAAGCAAGAAGGTAGACAATCTAATATCTGTCAATGGACCTAAATTTGAAGAACTGCTGGGCAATACCAATGAACTGGTTTCTTCGGGAAGGATAAAGATGGAAGAAACGATGGATGAGATAAAAAGGTTTGCATCCGCAGGTACAGAGGCAGCAGAATCATTCCAAGATATAAGAAGTGTAGCAGCATCTTTTGATAAAACCGCAACGGATATACAGAAATTCCTGTATAAAATCCAGAATGAAGGGCTTCTTGCCAGGCTTATGAAGGAGGAGGAACTGGTTGACCAGATAAAATATGAGCTCCTCCTTTTACATAACGCCACAACGCAGTTTAATGATGCTGCCTCAAGGATAATTGAGGTCTCTACAGGGCTCAACAGAATCATTACAGATGTGGAAAGTGGTAAAGGGACTGTAGGGAAATTTTTAAAAGAGGAAGAGATATACAATAATATCAACACTTTTGTAGAAGATATAAGAAAGAACCCCTGGAAACTACTAAGAAAAAGGTAATGAAAAAAGAGACAAAAAGCATTTTTGCCTGTTCTGAATGCGGTTATCAGTCAGTAAGGTGGCTGGGTAGATGTCCTGACTGCGGTGGTTGGAATACATTTATTGAGGAGGTCCCCCGTAGCAGAAACGAAACAACAACCTCTCCTGTATCGTCACCCGAAAGAGTGACAGAGATTAAAACAGAGGCATCCTTAAGGACACAAACAGGAATCAATGAGTTTGATAGAGTGTTAGGAGGAGGTATTGTGTCAGGCAGTTTAGTCCTTCTAACAGGAGAGCCAGGTGTTGGCAAGTCCACACTACTTTTAAGTATTGCTGGCCTGCTTGCAGACAAAGGGAAAAAGGTTCTTTATATAAGTGCAGAAGAATCTAAAAGCCAGGTAAAGATGCGAGCAGAGAGAACAGGGGCTATTTCAGAAGACCTTTATATCCTTTCAACAACAGATATGCCTTCAATAAAACAGGGGATAGACACCCTCAGACCCGACTTTGTGATGGTGGATTCCATCCAGACCGTCTTTGACCCATCACTCCCTTCAATACCGGGTTCTGTAAGTCAGGTAAGGGAGAATACCAACTTTTTTCTTATGACTGCGAAGGAAGGTATATGCTCTGTTTTTTTGGTGGGGCATATAACAAAGGAAGGGATGATAGCAGGACCCAAGGTTCTTGAGCATATCGTTGATGTCGTCCTTAATTTTGAGGGGGAGATAAAGTCAAACCTGAGGATTTTAAGGGCAACAAAAAACAGATTCGGTTCCACTATGGAGATAGGTGTGTTTTCTATGGAAGAAAGCGGGCTTGTAGAGATTCCTGAGGCATCTGCTATCTTCCTCCCTGACTCTCAAAAGACACTGCCGGGTGCTGTCATATTTCCTTCTCAAGAAGGCTCCCGGACAATTCTTGTTGAGGTACAGTGTCTGGCAACACCCACATATTATGGGGTTCCGAAAAGGTCTGTTACAGGGCTTGATTATAACAGGACATCTATGATTACAGCAGTTGTTGAAAAAAAACTGAAGTTTAATCTTGGCACCTATGATGTGTATTTCAATACAGGAGGAGGACTAAAGGTATTTGAACCAGCAGCAGACCTTGCTGTTGCACTTTCCTGTATATCCTCTCTAAAAGATAAGGCACCAGTGGAACGGTGTGTGGTTATAGGTGAGATAGCATTAACAGGAGAGATAAGACCTGTAGGACAGATAAACCAGAGGGTTAAAGAGGCCGGCCGGTTGGGATATAATAAGGCAATAGTTCCTGAAGGAAATCTAAAGGATATAAAGGGGACCTCTATCCATATATATCCTGCAAGGTGGCTGAAGGAGGCAGTTCAGACCCTTCTGCCTATATGAAAAAGTCATAACGTAAAGACCCAGTCAACTACGTTGCCTGAGAAGTAGCGAGTAGAGAGTAGCAAGTAGCAAGAATAAATATCCTTACTTTAGAGTTTAGAATTTTAAGTTTAATATTTACGTCCTTACTTTTGAGTTTATAGTTTAGAATTTTAAGTTTAATATTTACGTCACACCTTTACCTTTTTCCTCTTCTGGTATAAAATAAAAAAGATAATTAGTTATATTGACAGAAAATTTACGAAAGGAGAAAAGGAGATGGGTATATATATTATACGAGGGGTTTTTATAATATTAAGTACACTAACGGGATTTTATTGTGTTCCTTCTGCAAAACTTATAGGTGCCTTAGTAGGGTTTGTGGGGTCTCTTTTGATAGTAGGAGTTGAGATACTTCTTGAAAAGGTTCCTTTAAAAAAACTTCTGCTTGCGATAAGTGGCCTATTAGTTGGTCTTATAACTGCAATACTTCTGGCAGGTTTTTTTCTTCTTATACCTGTGGATGACCCGCGAACAGTTGTTTACATAAGATTTGCCCTGTATTTTGCCTTTACCTATCTTGGAATAATGATAGGACTGAAAGGGGTTGAAGAGCTTGGTTTCATATTTCCTTTTTTAAGAAGTGTTAAGGAACAGGAACGTCTGTTAGTTGTTGATACAAGTGTTCTTATTGATGGCCGTATCTATGAACTGGCAAAGGGAGGATTTCTTGACTACATCATCATTATTCCCAAGTTTGTTATACAGGAACTGCAGGGTCTTGCTGATAGTTCCGGTGATATGAAGAGGCAGAGGGGTAGAAGAGGGCTTGAGGTTTTGCAGAAACTCAGGAAGGATGATACATTAGATGTGAAGATATATGATGCTGATTACCCTGAAATTGAGGAGGTTGATGCCAAACTTGTAAAACTTGCAGCAGATATAGGAGCAAATATTCTTACAAATGACTCTAACCTTGCCAAAGTAGCAGAGGTGCAAAATATAAAAGTTCTCAATCTCAATATACTTGCAACACTGATGAGACCTAAACTTATGAGTGGTGAAGAGATACCCCTTAAAATAATCAAGGAAGGTAAGGAGGCAGGGCAGGGAATTGGATATCTTGAGGATGGCACGATGGTAATTGTGGAAGATGGAGCAAAATACCAGGGCAGGGTAATAGACATTATCATTGATAGTGCCATACAGACATCCACAGGAAGGATTATTTTTGCCAAACTAAGATGATAGGGGTAATACTTGTTGGAGGTGGCAAAGGTAGACGGCTTGGAGATAGACCGAAGGCATTCTTACAGATTGCCAGGAGACCACTTCTCTATTATTCCCTTGAGAAATTTTATGGTAAGGTACAGGAGATAGTTGTTGTGCTACCTCGTGAGTATGTTGATGATTGGCAGACAAGAATAGCAAAGAGATATAAAAACGTAAAGGTAGTGCCAGGGGGGAAGCACAGACAGGACTCTGTAAAGGCAGGACTGTCTGCGTTAAAAGGGACGGATGGAATAGTTCTCATTCATGATGTGGCCAGGCCTTTTTTTTCTTATAAACTTCTTGAAAAAATAATAGAAGGGGCTAAAAGATACGGAGCAGCAGTGCCCTATATAGAGCCACAGGATACCATTAAGGAACGGAGAGGGGATTTTGTTTTGAGAACCCATGAGAGAGAGGATATCGTATGTATCCAGACGCCACAGGGGTTTAAGATGGAGACCATCATAAAGGCATACAGAGAGGCATATAATAAAGGGCTGTATGCTACTGATGATGCTGCACTTGTTGAACGGCTGGGTATAAAGGTATATCTTGTCCCGGGCGAAAAGGAAAATATAAAGCTCACATATCCTCTGGATATTGAGATAGCAAAGGAGATATTAAAACAATGGAAAGGGGCGGTGTAACATATCCTGAAGGATTTGATGCCTCTGGGCTATATTGTGGTATAAAGGCAGAAAAGAAGGAAGACCTGTCCCTTATATTTTCAAAGACCCCGTGTGTGGCAGCAGGGACATTTACAACAAACCAGTTCAAGTCATACAGTTTACTCTGGACATTAAGAAATATAAAAAATCTCGTTCAGGCAGTAGTTATAAACAGTGGCAATGCCAATACCTGTAATGGTGAGGAAAACTATGGATATACAGAACAAGTAGCAGAGTCCCTTGCCAATATAACAGGAACTAAAAAAACATCAGTACTTGTTGCCTCAACAGGTATCATCGGAAGGCCGATTCCTTACGAAAAGATTCTTGATGCGCTTCCTGAACTTGTAAGAACACTGTCTCCTGAAAATCATACACTTGCTGCCAGAGGTATAATGACAACAGATACGAGACCGAAGGAGTTTCAGATTAACACAGGAATTAAAGGCAGACATAAGGAGGTAGATATAGGTGGTATGGTAAAGGGTGCAGGTATGATAAATCCTTCTATGTCAACAATGCTGTGCTTCATTACAACAGATGCAGTTATAGAGCAGGATGTGTTAAAGATGGCCCTGAAAGAGGCTGTTGAGGACTCATTTAATATGGTTACAGTGGATGATGACACAAGTACCAACGATATGGTTTTATGCCTTGCAAATGGTATGGCAAAAAACAGCAGGATAAAAGAAGGCACAGAGGACTATAATAGGTTCCTTTCATCTCTTAAACTACTTTCTACAGAACTTGCAAAAATGATTGCATCAGATGGAGAAGGTGCGACGAAGATGATAGAGGTTATTGTAAAAGGTGGATGGTGTAAGAAGGATGCACGGAGGGTGGCAAAAAGGATTGCTGGCTCAAATCTTTTCAAGTCCGCTGTATATGGGGCAGACCCTAACTGGGGAAGGATTGTTGCTGCTGCTGGCTCTGTCAGTGCAAGGATAGATGTTAAGAATACAGAGGTCTCTTTATGTGGAGTAAAGGTCTATAATGGCAACCCAGTAGTGTATGATGAGAAAAAACTCAGGAATATAATGGAAAGAGAGAAGAAGATAACCGTAGAGATAGACATAAAAAAGGGTTCTTTTTCTGCTGTTGCATGGGGATGTGACCTTACAGAGGACTATGTAAGAATCAACAAGGAGTGAGTTTATGATAGCACCGATGAAGAAGTTCTATCTTTTTTTTACAGGAGACCCATCGGAGTTTTTAAGAGAGGTTCAGCGGGCAGGAATTGTTGAAGTACACAGATTGCCGGATAGTTTGGGCTTTGAAAATATACCTGTAACCTGGGATAATCTCCAGGAAATATCTCACAGGATAGAGTTTCTCAAAAGTGTACTCAAAAGAGCAGAAGGAAAGGACTTTTCAGGGAAAATCGTTATTACTGAAGAAGAAGAAAAGAGTGTAATTAAAGAATTTCCACTTGATGATACATATCAAAAGTTTTTCCAGATAATACAGGAGATTGAGAGAAGGAAGAAAATTGCGGAGAAACTTGCAGCAATAAAAAAAGAGTTGTTTTTAATAAGAGGTCTTCCCGTTGCTCCATCAGAACTATTGTCAATGAAAAACTTTTCTTTCTGTCTTTTTTCTCTTCCGCAAAAACAAAAGGCACCTGATAATATAGACAGCTTTAGTGTTGAGAAGATAAAAGAAGGAGGACTATTCCTTGTTGTCTTTCCTCTCGAGAAGAAAAAAGAGGTGGTCAGTAAGATAGAAGGGATGAAAGGGACTATTATTGATATAAGGCAGTGGAACCGACCTCCTTCTGAAATTATGAAAAAGATAGAGGATGTAGAAGAAAGAAACAGAGCGGAACTGGAAAAGGCAATGGTAATAATGCAGGACATAGTCCCTCTTAAATACAAAATTCTTGTTTTCTCTGACTATGTGAACTCCCTTTTGCGATACTTTGAGGCAAAACAGAATACAGGAATATCAATGTTTGTCCAGTGTATCTGGGGATGGATAAAAGAGAAGGATATCCCGCGGATGGAACTATTGATAGAGAGGTGCCTTCCTGATGGGTACCTTTATATATCAGAGCCAGATGTTAAAGAAGAGGTTCCTGTAGCCCTTGATAACAGCAGGATTATACAGCCATTTGAGGTAGTCACAGACCTATATGGAAGGCCTGTATATACAAATATAGACCCAACTCCCCACCTTTCTATTTTCTTTATTTTGTGTTTTGCCTTCTGTATTACAGATGCAGCATATGGACTTATACTTATAGTGCTTTCTTTTATACTTATCAGAAAGTTCAAATATACAACTTCTATAGAAAAATTCTTCCGCCTTATGTTTTACAGCGGTATAGCCACACTATTTATGGGAGCAATCACAGGTAGTTGGTTTGGTGATATACTTACACGGTTGCCTTCCGGCGCCTTTCCTGTAGCAACCCTTAAGAAACTCATTGTATTGGACCCACTTAAAGGAGGAAATGATACCTTCCTTTTTCTGGGCTGGGCACTTATACTTGGATATATCCAAATTCTCTGGGGTTTGTGCCTTAATCTTTTAGGCAGTATAAGACACTACGGACTGAAAAGGTCAGGTGAGGCATTGGTCATTCTTGCTATTCAGGTTCTTGTTGCCCTGTTAATTATCTCATTTATTGTATCGTGGAAAGAGATAATTCCTGTGGTTGGTATCCTTCTTGCAATTTCCTTTTTATATCTTATGATACTAAAAAGCACTACACAGAAAGGGTTTTTTATGAAAATGTTCTGGGCATTCTACAGTACATATAACGTGATGGCAGGTAATCTCCTTGGAGATGTCCTGAGTTACAGCCGTCTTTTCGGTCTCGGGCTTACAACAGCGGTATTGGCTCTTGTGATAAATGAGATGGTTTTCATCTCTGTCAGTATTCCGTTTATAGGATATATAGTCGCTGCTATTCTATTTATAGTTGGACATCTGGCGGACTTGGTCCTGACACTATTCGGTGGATATGTCCATACAAGCCGTCTGCAATACCTGGAATTTTTCACAAAGTTTTTTGAAGGTGGTGGCAGGCCATTTGCTCCATTGAAAGAGCCACGTCAGTATACCTATATAAGGTCCGGAGAAAGTTGATTTGTATATCTATAAAATGGTAAAATTATCCAAGAGGCAAAAGTAATAAGTTAAAAGTTAGAACTATGGTTTAAAAAATCTTTTGTTTTTGAGTTTTGACCTTGATATGAGAAAAATCAGATATAGTAAAGATATAGATGTTTTACTGGTGGAACTTTCTGATAGACCTATAGATTATGCTGAGGAAGAAGGACAAATCATAATCCATTTTGCTAAAGATGGAGAGCCAGTCCTTCTGGAAATTTTAGATGCCAAAGAATTTTTATTGGGTTTCACCACAAGTATCTTAAAAGAGCAAGAAGTATCTTTGACTTGACAGGAGTGAGAAAGAATATTAAAACCTTAGTATAGGGTTTTTCAACTGAATTATTACGGACTGCTCCATAAGGAGCAAAGGAGGTTAAAATGGTAGGGGGTTATAGCCCAGTGACGGAAGTTGCTCAACGGTTTTGGAATGGCCTGGCAATTGTGTTGGCGGCGTTGATTATTTTTATCATTGGCTGGATAGTAGCAAAGTTTATACGGCTGATTGTGACGAAGTTTTTTAAGTTTCTGCAGGTAGACAAACTTTCAGAAGATGTTGGACTTAAGACAATGCTGGAAAAGGGGAACATAACAAAAGAGGTATCAGACCTTATAGGTATGGCGGTCTACTGGATTACTATGCTTGTTGTGATTTTTATTGCTGCACAGTTTGCCGGGGTTAATATACCCAGTTCTGCAGTAGACGGACTGCTTGCTTTTATCCCAAAATTTATATTGGGGCTTTTGATATTTCTCTTTTCTTTATTCCTTGGCAACTTCTTCAGTGGTATTGTTCGTACATCCGCGGGCAATATCGGTATCCAGAAGGCATCCATCCTTGGTAAACTTACACAGATTGCTATTGTTGTATTTGGAACCGTTATAGCACTCCAGCAGATTGGGATAGCGGCGGAGTTTATAGGAAATGTATTTATCATTATCCTTGCGGCTTTTGCCTTTGGACTTGCACTTGCCTTTGCATTAGGTGCAAAGGATATAATAAAAGAATCTCTTGAAAAATTTCTGAATAAAAAAGACGATACAACACCAAAAGAGTGAAAGGACTTCAAGGGCGCATAGCTCAAGGGTAGAGCACCGTGCTGATAACGCGGGGGTTCGTGGTTCGAATCCACGTGCGCCCAGTTTTTTATTGGGTAGGAAGTATAGCAAACTTCTGCGGAAAGGTGATACTTAAATACTCAGTTAACTACGTTGACTGAAGAGATTGGAAGATTGAAAGATTATAAATCTTCTAATCCATATGGTTTTAGATTTTAAGTTTAATATTCACGGTTGTCAGTGAATATGTATATTTACGATGGGAGATGAAAGATGAAGAAATGTCTGTGTCTGCTTCTCTGTCTTTTTGTATATATTGTAGAGGCAGAAAACACTGTTTTCTCTCAATTCTCAGGACTTGAGTTTTTTAGTGAGAAGGTTTTTTCCAATATCCAGGGCGAGATAAAGCAGACAGGACTTTATGTTCCTGAAAGTTATATCCTTGGTATGGATGATGAGATGGTGGTTAATATATGGGGCGTGGTTGAAGAGGAACACAGAAAAAGGATAGACAACGATGGTGCTATCTTTATCCCTGGTATAGGGAAGATATACATTGAAGGAAAGACATTAAGCGAGGCAAGGGATATCATCCAGAAGAAGGTTCTGGAAAAATATAAAAATATCTCTGTCTCTGTTACAACAGGGGCATTAAGAAAGATTGAGGTTTTTGTTCTCGGAGAGGTAAAAAAACCAGGTAGTTATGTGGTCTCTCCTATGACCAGTATCCTTGAAGTCATTGCATTAGCAGGGGGACCGGGAGATAAGGGGAGTTTGCGAAAGGTAAGGATAACCAAAAGAAAAGATGGGTCTTTTAGTGAGTATGACCTGTATCCACTTTTTTTATCAGGAGAGAAGACACCAGAGATACAATTTTCTCATGGTGATATAGTATTTGTACCACTGGTTGAGTCCCTTGTAGGTATCAAGGGAGCAGTAAAAAAACCAGCAGTATATGAACTAACAGGAACATCAACAATAGATGAGGTTGTCAAACTTGCAGGTGGGGCACTTCCAAATGCTGACCTTTCCCGTTTACAGGTTGAGAGGATTGATAGTGAAAAAGGGAGGGTTCTTATAGATATTGAACCTGGCAGCAGAGATTCCTTTGTTATTCAAAACCTTGACCTTATTATCCTGCCACCTCTTCCTGATAACGTTTTTTATATTGTTTCTCTTGAAGGTGCTGTAAAACGTCCCGGGAATTATGGGTGGCAGAGCGGTATGAAGGTGAGTGATATATTAAAGGAAGATGAGTTTCTACCCTATGCCCTGAAAGAGAAGGCAGAGATTATAAGGACAGAAGAAGATGGTTATAAAAGGGTTATCGTAATCTATCCTGATAAAATTTTCAGGGGAGAGGAGGAGTACGATATCCAGCTGGTTCCCATGGACAAACTGATTGTTTATTCCCAGGAACGTATGGAAAAAAGGGTTGTCATCAATGGACAGGTAAGATATCCTGGAGAATATGTTATTGAAAGAGGAGACCGCCTCAGTGACCTTGTGAAAAGGGCTGGTGGATTTACAAAATATGCGTATCTACCGGGAATTATATTCCTTCGTGAGGAAATAAAAGCAGAGAAGGAAAAACAGGTTGTGTTATTTACAAAGGAGAAAGAAGAGGTACTGAAGAAAGAATATGAAAAAGCAGAAGGTGCCTATGATAAGCAACTTATTGACCAGGCAAGGATATACCTTGAACAGTTAAAAAAGATGGAAGTAAAAGGAAGGATACCTCTAAATATCACTGATGAGAAGACACTCCTTGAGGGAAAGAGTGAGTATAACATACCACTGGAAGACGGTGATGTAATATATGTACCTGTCTATCCTGTATCTGTGGCAGTTACAGGGGAGGTAAATCTCCCCACAAATATACTTTTCAATAAGAAATATACACTGGCTCACTATATACAGAAGGCAGGTGGATATACCAAAAATGCTGACAAAAGGAACATATTTATAGCAAAGGTAAATGGCACAGCAAGTTATGACCTTTCAAAGATAGAGCCAGGGGATACCATTGTTGTACCTTTTGAAACGAGAGATAGAAAGTGGGCATTCGTAAAAGATATAGCCCAGATGTTTTATCATATCAGTTTAGGTATCTCTGCATATTAAGGGAAGTAGAGAAGTAGCAAGATGGAAAAAGATAAGATAAATAACAAAAACAAAAGGAAGCAAAGTCCTCTCAGACATATAAAATTTGTACTTGCATTTTATACAATAACCCTTTTACTGCTCTCTTTTATATACTGGATTTGTCCCAAGTACTATAAGGCAAATGCAAGTATTTTACAGCCACCTGAAAGAGAGTTGAAGATTGAGACAGGCAGTTCCGAAATTTCCGAGAAGATGTCGTCACAACTGAGGACCAATACAGAACTTTTCTTTTCCGTACTCAACAGCAGAAGTATGAAGGATGCCATCATAGAGAAGTACAATCTTGTAGAGGCATATAATGTGAGCAATATTGACCGTGCAAGAGAAAAACTTGATAAACTTACGAAGATTTCTCTTACAAAAGAAAAGGTAATCGAAATAACCGTTGTAGACAGAAACCCGAAAAGGGCAGCAGAGATCGCTAACTTTTTCATACAGCGACTGGATGAAACTATCAAGGAGATAAGTATTACCACTGCAAAACAGGACAGAATATTTATAGAAGGACGGCTGAAAGAGACCGAAAGTTCTATAAAGGACCTTGAAGAAAAACTTGCAGGCATAAAAAACAGGGAGAAACTTGTTGCAGATAAGGAACTTGTTCAGGTAACCCAGATGGCAGGAAAACTTATGGAAGAACTTGTCAATAAAAAACTTGAACTCCAGAAGAAGAGCGAGGTCTTACAGAGTAGTAATATTGAGATAGTCCTTTTAAAAAAAGAGATACAGGATATTGAAACAACACTATCCAGATTGCTTTATTCAGAGGATGAACTGACAGGTATGTTGAGAGAACTAAAGACACAGGAAGAGGTCTATAAGTTTCTTACAACAAAATTAGAAGAGGCAAAGATTAATGAGGCACGTGATACACCTGTTGTTCAGGTTCTTGACTATGCTGTTGTTCCCCATAAAATATACAGGCCAGATATCAAGGTTCTTTTGATTGTGCAGGGTCTTGTGTCCGGTGTGATTGCTGTTTTGGTATTCTTTATGGACCTTTTAAGGTATTTGGGAAGCATATAAACTTCAGTCAACTACGTTGCCTGTTGACAGATTAGAAGATTATAAATCTTCAAATCCTTTAATCTTCTTGGCTTAGGAGATAGTATGTATATTGTACTTGCAAGAAAATATAGACCTAAAAATCTTGATGAGGTATGGGGACAGTCCCACATTACAGAGGCATTGAAAAAAAGTATAAAGGATGGGCGTATTGCTGATGCATACCTTTTTGCAGGTCCCAGGGGAACAGGAAAGACATCTGTGGCAAGGGTCCTTGCAAAGTCACTCAACTGTGAAAATGGGCCGACTGCCAGCCCCTGTGATACATGCGAGATATGTAAGACCATCACAGCGGGAAGTTGTATGGATGTTATTGAGATAGACGCCGCTTCCAATAGGAAAATAGATGAGGTAAGGGCATTGCGTGAGAGTGTGAATCTTACACCTGCACGGGCAAGATTTAAGATATATATAATTGATGAGGTTCATATGCTTACAGAGGATGCCAGTAATGCCCTTTTGAAGACACTTGAAGAGCCACCTCCTTATATAAAGTTCTTTCTGGCAACCACAGACCCGGAACAAATAATTCCTACCATCCTGTCACGGTGCCAGAGATTTAACTTCAAGCCATTCAAACTTAAAGAGGTTGAGGAAAGATTAACGGATATCTGTAATAGGGAGGGATTTCAGATAGAAAAGGAGGCACTCAAAGAGATATATGGATTTTCTGGTGGCTCTATGAGGGATGCACTCAGTATTTTGGACCAGCTTATGGTAAATGCAGAAAACAATATTATCTCCTATCAGGGTGTTAAGAACTTCCTTGGACTTGTTGAAGAAGATAGTATAAGGGAGATGATGGCACTTGTCAGGGGAAAAGAGATTAAAAAACTACTTTCTCTTTTTCACCAACTTCTTTCAGAAGGAAAAGACCCTGCTGTTATTATGGATGGTATTATAAAAGAGATTAAAGGTATCATACTTGATAGAATAGGAGAGGTTGAATATCCCGAAGATAAAGAAGAAAATCTCTACCGTGCCTTTAATGATATCAGTATAGAGACCTTGCTGGATGCTGTTTCTCTTGTTATTGAATATAAAAACCGTCTGCCCTTTGAAAGTATACCCGTTGTGCTCTCCGAGATACTGCTTCTTAAACTCAGCCATCTTTTAGGAAAAGAAAAAACAATACCACAAAAGAGGACTGAGAAAAAGGAAGAAGATGTTTCTGGAACCAAACAAGCCGTAAAGGAAGAGGATATTTTTTATTCAAAGAGAGAAGAAGACAGCCCTTCTGCTTCTAATACGAAGGAAGAAACAGTCAGTTTGAAAAACGAAGAAGAAGTCATAGCCCAGTGGAAGGTTGTCCTTGCAGAACTAAAGAAGTCCAAACCTACATTGGAAGCAGCCCTTCGGGAAGGCAGTCCTATAAAGCTTAAGGATAATACACTATTTATAAGTTTCAACAAGAAGTACGAGTTCCACAAGTCCCTTATTGAAAGCCAGCCACGTAATGTAAAATTTATTGAGAAGATACTATCAGATAAGACAGGGATAAAGGACATAAAAATAAGTTTGGTTAGCGAAGGGAAAGAAGAATCACTGCTGGATGATGGGGAGATTAAGAAGATAGTAGAATTTTTTGGCGGAGAGATAATAAATGTGGAGGAATAATGGGAAACATATTTGACAATTTGAAACAGATAGGCCAGTTGAGACAGCAGGCAGCCCAGTTTGAGAGAGTTCTACGTTCAAAAACAGTTGAAGTTTCTTCACCAAAAGGGGAACTTAAACTTGTTATTAATGGAAAGATGGAAATAATTTCTATTGATATTTCTCCTGATGTTTTAAAACCGGAAAACAAAGGATATATTGAAAAGTTGTTCAAAAATACATTTGCATCAGCACAGAAAGAGATAGAGAAGATAATGAGTACTGAGATGAAGTCAACATTAGGACTTTGATAAGATGGGTTATTATCCTGAAAAGGTTGAAAAACTTATAGAAAAACTCGTAAAATTCCCTGGAATAGGACCAAGAAGTGCTGAGAGGATTGTACACCATATACTTAGAGAAGATGAAGATGTTGTTAACTCGCTTGCAGAGAACCTTATATCCGTAAAAAGAGATGTACATCTATGTAAAAAATGTTTTAACCTTTCGGAAGGTGATTTATGCAATATATGCAGGGATGAAAGGCGAGAAAATATTCTATGCATTGTGGAAGAGATAAAGGACCTCATACTGATAGAAAAGGCCGGTTTTAAGGGAATATATCATGTGCTTGGTGGTACTATTTCCCCTCTTGATAAGATAACTCCTGAAAAACTTACAATACCACAACTTATAGAACGACTTAAAAAAGAGGCCCTGACAGAAGTAATTATTGCTACCAATCCAACGACTGAAGGACAGAATACCGCTGAGTATATCTCCGGAATACTGAAAGAACTGGGCATAAAACACTCACGTCTGAGGTGTGGGTTGCCTGTTGGTTCAGAGATAGAGTATGTGGGTACTCCGACACTCAAAAAGGCACTTGAAGATAGAAAAGTGCTCTGATTTCCAATGTATTATACACTACTATATACACTGATGGCGCTTATGGGAAGGCATCTTCCTCTTCCCTTGCTATACTGGATTGCACGTAGAACGGCTGAATTCAGATATATCATACAGAAAGATATCAGGGATACAGTTAAAGAGAATATAAGAATAGTTCTTGATTATAGAAAGACATCAACGGGACAGCCCTATTCAGAAACAGAGATAAATAAACTTGTCAGAAACGCCTTTTATAATTTTGGTATATATCTGGCTGACTTCTTTTACATACCACGTTGGAACAAAAAAATAATTGAAAAGAAGGTCCGGCTTGAAAATATAAACCTTCTTGATGAATACCTATCAGGAGGGAAGGGAGTAATTGCCCTAACAGGACATATAGGAAACTGGGAGCTGTCGGGTATAGTTGCTTCTATACTTGGATATAAGGTTACAGCAGTTGCCATCCCATACATAAATCCTTCTGTGACGGAGATATGCAAAAGGATAAGGAACTCTCAGGGACTTGAAGTAATCCTTACAGGTGAAAGTCCCAAAAAACTCTTAAAGGCGCTAAAGGAAAACAGGGTCCTTGCAGTTCTTGGTGATAGGGTCTTCACAGAAAAGGGTACACAGATAAGATTTTTAGGGGTTGATACAGTGCTGCCCCGTGGTCCTGCAACGCTTTCTGTAAGGTTAAACACACCACTTGTTGCTGGCTTTCTTGTAAGGGAAGGTAGACACTACAGATTTTTCTTTCAGCGGATACCAATACCTCCACCTTTTTTAACCGAAGATGAGAAGATTGACTTTCTTGTCTTAAAAGGGGCAGAGATATTAGAAAGGGTTATTATCAAATATCCTGACCAGTGGCTGAACTTTACCCCTTTAATAGCAGGTAGTTATTCATCTTCAGGATAGCCCTTCTGTGCCATCTCAAAGATTTTAAAACCCTTGTCCAGTCGTTCTTCATAGTCATTAGGATTTACCAGAAGCACCTCATCATCTTCATTATTATGGCTATAATCTAAATCATTGAACCGCCTGCCTCTCTTCCGAAGTTCATATATCTTTTCAAGGGCTTCATTATTCAGAAAGGTTAGATATATCTGGCTCATCTTTATCACCTCCTTATAGGGAAATAAAGACACTATAAGACCACTTGTGTTGCCAAGAATGAATAAGATAATACTGGTCTTATGTATCTCATAGATACTATCTTTTATGAAAGGGCTTTTTTATAGAATGGCTATTATTTTTTATGTGCTTCAATTATCAAAGAACACTTTCCTTCTTCCCTTTTATATTACCCTGTGTCTGTATAACCTGTCAACAGGTTTTGTTATCAGTCAGTTGTTAAAAAAAGGTTTCATTGCCTTTACGGCATGCCTTATCCTCTGTTCATTCTCAACAAGTGCCATCCTTACATATCCCTCACCATATCTACCGAAACCTG